>CBDUBX010000209.1:0-4916 GCA_965365495.1 uncultured Burkholderiales bacterium | reverse complement strand
CTGCTCGCGGTGCCGATGGTCCTCGAGCTCGTGCTCGAATCGACGTTCGCGATCGTCGACATCTGGTTCGTCGCGCGGCTCGGCACGTCGGCGGTCGCGACCGTCGGGCTGACCGAGACGGTGCTGTTCCTCGTCTACGCGGTCGGCATCGGGCTGGCGATGGCGGTGACCGCGGTCGTCGCGCGGCGCACCGGCGAAGGCGACCGCGAGGGTGCTGCGGTCAGCGGCGCGCAGGCGCTGTGGATCGCGGTCGCAGCGTCGCTGCCGTTCGCGGTCGTCGGCGTCGTCTGGGCGCGCGAGCTTTTGCAGCTGATGGGCGCGGACGCATGGACGCTCGACCACGGCACGCGCTACCTGCAGTGGATGCTCGGCAGCAACGTCGTGATCATGGTGCTGTTCGTCGCCAACGCGGTGTTCCGCGGCGCCGGCGACGCCGCAGTCGCGATGCGCGTGCTGTGGCTGGCCAATGGGCTCAACCTGGTGCTCGACCCGGTGCTGATCTTCGGCCTCGGCCCGGTGCCGGCGCTCGGCATCGAAGGCGCGGCGATCGCAACCGTGGTCGGCCGCGGCGCCGGCGTCGCGCTGCAGCTGTGGATCCTGCTGCGCGGCAGCCGCCACATCCACGTCGCCGCGCGTTGCTTCGTGCCGCGCGCGGCGACCGCGTGGCACATCGTGCGCACGTCGCTCGGCGGCATCGGCCAGATGATCGTCGGCATGACGGCGTGGATCTTCCTGATGCGCATCCTGGCCGCCGTCGGCAGCGACGCCGTCGCCGGCGCGACGATCACGCTGCGGCTGATGATGTTCACGCTGATGCCGGTGTGGGGGATGTCGAACGCCGCGGCGACGCTCGTTGGCCAGAACCTCGGCGCCGGCGAGCCGGGCCGCGCCGAGGCCGCCGTGTGGCGCATCGGCTGGATGAACATGGCGTTCACCGTCGCCGTGTCGGTCGTGTTCTTCGCCTTTCCGCGCGAGCTGGTCGGCGCGTTCTCCGACGACGACCGCGTCGTCGACGTCGGCGCGCAGTGGCTGCGCATCCTGTCGTACTCGTATTTCGTCTACGGCTGGTGGATGGTTGCGGTGCAGGCGTTCAACGGCGCCGGCGACACCGTCACGCCGACGAAGATCAACTTCGTCTTCTTCTGGCTGCTGCAGATCCCGCTGGCGTGGGCGTTCGCGATCGCTCTCGACGGCCGCGAGGCCGGCGTGTTCTGGGCGGTGTTCGTCTCCGAGACCGCCGTCGGCGTGTTCACGCTGTGGCGGTTCACGCGCGGCGGCTGGAAGGCGGCGCGGGTGTGACTGTGTGTGTGCCGCGTCAGTCGGCCGCTGCCGGGCCGGCGCTCGCCGGCGTCGCCAACCGCGCCAGCCGGCGGTAGATGTCGCCCATCGCCGGGTCGCCCGACAGCGTGTCCCAGGTCACGTTGCCTTCGATCAGGCACGGCGCGCCGGGGGTGATCGCGACGTCCCAGCCGATCGTCACCAGCGGCGCGAAGGCGCGCGCCGCGGCTTGCACGAGCTGCCGCACGGCGTCCCACTCGGGCACAGTGAAGCCGGGCAGCTCGGCCTTCGTCACCGGGTGGTGCGTGTAGCGGCGGATCTCCAGCCGGTCGGCGGCGCCGCCGACGACGTGGCGCACGACGCCGCTGGCCGGGTCGAGGATCGCGATCAGGTTGCCGCCGCGGCCGTAGTCGAAGTTGTCGTGCGCGGCGCGGCCGCAGATCAGCCGCAGCCGCGCGGCGAGGATCTCGACATCGCCGTCGCCGCCCTTTCCGCCGGTGGCCAGCGTGACGACGCGCACCGTCTGCAGCGCATCGGTCGCCGACAACGCGGCGAGCGCCGGGTGGCCACGGACGAAGTCCTGCACGATCCAGCGCCGGTACGTCGACCGCGTCAGCGTCGCGTGCAGCGTCGTCGCGTCGACTGCCGAGCCGCGGCTGTCGCGCCACGCCGCGCCGTCGCGCGCGAGCCGGGTCACGCCTTCGCCGTGCACGCCGTCGAGCGGCTTGACGATGACGACGCTCGGTGCAGTGCGCAGCATCGCGTCGAGCGCGCCGACGGTCGACAGCACCGCGACGCCGTCGGCGCCATCGTCGCCCCGGTCGTTCCGGTCGGCGCGGTCGGGGTCCCACAGCGCCAGCAGCCGCGGCACCGCGAGCCCGGCGGCGACGCAGTGGCGGTGGAAGCACAGCTTGTCTTCGGTCAGCCGGTGCAGCTCGGGCGCGTTCAGCCGCCGCTGCACGGCGAGCAGTTCCTCTTTGCTGGCGTAGCGGTCGAGGTCGCGGTCGGTGAGCGTCGGATCGAGCAGCCCGAAGAAGTGGATCTCGTCGGGCGAGAAGCGCCGCCCGCGGTACAGCGCGAGGTAGCGGCGCAGCGCAGCCGCCGGCGACGTGCGCCAGCGGCGCATCGCATCGGCCAGGCGCCATGCCTCGCGGCCGAGCTTGCGCGCTTTCGACGGCATGGCAGTGCGCGCAGCGTCAGTGCGGCGTCGCGGACGCGGTCTTCTTCGCCGCCGCGCGGCGCGACAGGATGTTCAGCCCCTCGACGAGCGTCGAGAAAGCCATCGCCGCGTAGATGTAGCCCTTGGGCACGTGAACGCCGAAGCCGTCGGCGATCAGCACCGCGCCGATCATCAGCAGAAAGCCGAGTGCGAGCATCACGACGGTCGGGTTGCGATGGATGAAATTGGCCAGCGGGTCGGCGGCGAGCAGCATCGCCGTCACCGCCACGAGCACCGCAATCACCATCACCGCGAGGTTGTCGGTCATGCCGACCGCGGTCAGGATCGAGTCGATCGAGAACACCATGTCGAGCACGATGATCTGCACGATCGCCGCGCCGACGGTGAGCGACCCCGCGCGCTGGGCGTCGAACACGTCGCCGGTCGGTGCCGGATCGACGGTGTGATGGATCTCCTTGGTCGCCTTCCAGATGAGGAACAGCCCGCCGGCGATCAGGATCAGGTCGCGCCACGAGAACTGTGTCTCGAACGCCGGGTGGCCGCGCGCATCGGCCGGGCCGGTCCAGCCCAGGTCGAACACCGGCGCGGTCAAGCCGACCAGCCACGCGATCATCGACAGCAGCACCAGCCGCATCACCAGTGCCAGCCCGATGCCGATGCGCCGCGTGCGCCGTCGCTGCGCCTCGGGCAGCTTGTTCGACAGGATCGAGATGAAGATCAGGTTGTCGATGCCGAGCACGACCTCCATCACCACCAGCGCGACCAGCGCGGCCCACGCCGCGGGGTCGGAGAAAAGGGCTTGCAGGCTGTCCATGGCGGCCGGGGGTTGCGCGACCGCGCGATGCTAAGGCCCGTGATCCGCGCGCCGGCGAGACGGCACGGCCGTTGCCCGCCGTGCGGGGCGTCGCGGTCTGCGCCGCGCCCTGGCCTTCCGAACGCCGAATCGAACGCCTCGTTCGCCGTGCCACCCGCGAAAGACCCCACCCGATGACGCCCGAGACGCACGAGCGCGTGTTCGGCACGCAGCGCCTGAAGATGCGCACCGGGCCGTACGTCGAGGTCTACCGCGAGGCTGCGGCCAACGGCGAGCGGCGCCGCTACACGAAGCGCTTCCTCAGCACCGACCGCGGCGACTTCCGCCAATGGACCGAGCGCGAATGGCGCATCCTCGCGCGGCTCGTCGGCCACGGCGCGCGCCACGTGCCCGACATCGTCCAGTACGACCGCGGCGCCGGCGGCGGCCACGCGATCGTCCAGACCTACGACGCCGGCGTGACGATCGACCACTGGGCGACGCTGCTGCCGGTGCAGCGCGGCGCGCGCGCGCAGCGCACGATCTTCGAGGACTGCGCGCACTGGTGGGCGCTGGCGCAGCACCTGCTGCGCGCGCTGCACGAGATCCACACGCTGCGCCTGGTCCACCTCGACCTGAAGGCCGACAACATCTGCCTGCCGTACGCGCCGCCCGCGTACACGCCGGCTGCCGGCCCGGGAGAACGTCTGTACCCGGTGTTCGACGACATCGCGCTGATCGACTTCGCGTTCTCGATGATCTCGGGCGAGTCGCTGACGAGCCCGCTGCCGATCGGCTGGCAACGCAGCTTTCCGTACCAGTCGCCGCGGTTGCTGCAGGCGCTGAAGGCCGGCCACGGCGGCGACCTCGAGCCGACGCGTCGGCTCGACTGGCGCTGCGACTTCTTCAGCCTGGCGGCGCTGCTCGACTTCTTCGTGCCGCGCGCGGCTGCCACGCGCGACGCCCGCGCGCGCGGCTGGACCGACTCGCGGCTGCGCCATGCCGAGCGGCTGCTGGCGCAGATCCGCCACCACCACGACCGCAACGCCGGCGCGTCGCTGCCGCACCCGAAGCTGATCGCCGACTGCGCGCGCCAGCTCGTCGCGCCGGACCTGGCCGACTCGCTGCACGAAGGCTGGACGCTCGTTGTCGCGTCGCCGCCAGCCGCCGCACACCTGCCGACGGTGCCGCAGATGCCGCCGACGGTCGTCGAGCCGTACGCGCCGTACGCCACCGCCGGCGCGGTGACCGAGGTGCTGCCGCCGCAGGTGGCGATCGAGCAGGCGTTTCCCGGCGACACGCCGCTGGCCGTGCCGTCGACCGAGCCGCTCGCCCGAACCGTCGAGTCGCCGTGGCCGCTGCTGTGGCACGACGCCGCGTCGACGCGCTCGGCCACGGACGCTGCCGCGCCGGCGCCGAGCGGATCGGATTTCGTCGGCGACACGCGGACGCCGGCGGAGGTCGCCGCGACGGCGATCGCGCCGGTGACCGACGTCGTCGACGGCGGCGCCGACGACCGTTGGCTCGCCGACACGCCGCTCGACCCGTCGGTGTCGAAGGGGGCGCCGGGCGAGGCGGCGGCCGATGCGCCAGCGGCGGCAGCGCCGGCGATCGATGCGCCGGCGACCGATGCGGCGATGGTCCAGACGCCGTCCGACCCGTCCA
>CBDUBX010000208.1:0-4940 GCA_965365495.1 uncultured Burkholderiales bacterium | reverse complement strand
GTCTTGCCGTGGTCGACGTGGCCCATCACCGTGACCACCGGCGCGCGCGGCAGCTTCTCGGCCTCGTGCAGCGCCGCGGTTTCCTCCTCGGTGAAGGCCTCGGGGTCGTCGAGCTTGGCGGCCAGCGCCTTGTGGCCCATCTCCTCGACGACGATCATCGCCGTCTCCTGGTCGAGCTGCTGGTTGATCGTGACCATCTGGCCCAGCTTCATCAGCTGCTTGATGACCTCGCTGGCCTTGACGCTCATCTTGTGCGCCAGGTCGGCGACCGAGATCGTCTCGGGCACGTGCACCTCCTGGACCTGCATTTCCGGCTGCGCGACGTAGCCGCCGCCGCCGTTGGCGTCGCGGTCGCCGCGCCGCGCGCCGCCGCGCGGTGCGCGCCAGCCGGCGCGGCCGCCGCCGCTGTCGCCGCGGGTCTTGAGCTGTGCGCGCTTCTTCGCGTCGTCGGCCCAGCTCGACGACAGTTTTTCGGACTTGACCTGCTTGTTCGCACCCGGCTTCGCGGCGGCCGGCGTCGCGCCCGGCGCGGCCTTGGGCTTGTGGATCGTGCCCTTGATCGCTTCCTTGACCGCCTCGGCCGGCTTCGGCTCTTCCTTCTTCGCGACGAGCACCTTCTTCGGCGCGTTCATCATCGCGCGGATCGCCGCGGCCTCGGCCTCGGCGGCCTTGCGCCGGCGCGCCAGGTCTTCGCTGCGCGCGGCGTCCTCGGCCGCCTTGTCGGCGGCCTTGACGACGCGCAGCACCGGCTTGGCCGGCTCGGCGGGCTTGGCCGGCTCGACCGGCGCGGCCTCGACCGGAGGCGGCGGCGCGGCCTTGCCGCGGCCCTTGGCGGGCGCGGCCTGCGCCGCGGCCGCCGCGGCGGCGGCCTGCGCCGCGAGTTCGGCGGCGGCACGCGCCGCGGCTGCGGCGGCCGCGGCTTCGGCAGCCTCGCGCGCCGCGCGCTCCTGTTCCTCGCGCACGCGGCGCGCTTCGGCGAGCTCTTCTTCCTGCCGGCGGATCGCCTCGGCCTGCGCGCGCGCTTCTTCCTCGCGGCGCTGCAGCTCGAGCTCGTCGGCACTCGGCCCGGCGTCCTCGACGATGCCGGGCTGCGCGTCGTCGCGCTTGACGAACACGCGCTTCTTGCGCACTTCTACCTGGATCGTCCGCGCACGGCCGCTCGAGTCGGCCTGCTTGATCTCGGTGTTCGTCTTGCGCGTCAGCGTGATCTTCTTGCGCTCGGCGCCCGCGGCGGTGCCGTGCGACGTGCGCAGGAAGTCGAGCAGCCGCTCCTTGTCGGACTCGGTCAGCGCGTCGTCGGGCGAGCGCTTGGTCACGCCGGCCGACAGCAGCTGTTCGATCAGCGCCGTCGTCGGGCGGTTCAACTGCGCTGCGAACTGGGCGACAGTGGTCACGGCCATGGGTCGATGTTCCTCGGGTATTGCGTGCGGCGCGTCGCTTGGCTTCAGTCGGCGAACCAGTGTTCGCGCGCCTTCATGATCAGCGCCTTGGCGCGCTCGTCGTCGATCGCCGTCATCTCGACGAGCTCGTCGACCGCCAGGTCGGCCAGGTCGTCGCGCGTGTGGATGCCGCCGGCGGCGAGCTTGGCGATCAGCTCGGGCGTCAGCCCGTCGAGGTCGCGCAGGTTCTGCGACACCGCCTCGACGTTCTCCTCGCGCGCGATCTCCATCGTCAGCAGCGCGTCCTTCGCGCGGGTGCGCAGCTCCTGCACCGTGTCCTCGTCGAACGACTCGATCTCGAGCATTTCCTGCAGCGGCACGTAGGCGACTTCTTCGAGGCTGGCGAAACCTTCGGCGATCAGGATGTCGGCGACCTCGGCGTCAACGTCGAGCTTGTCGACGAAGAGCTGGCGCACCGACTCGCTCTCGCTGTCCTGCTTGGCCCGCGATTCCTCGGCGGTCATGATGTTGATCCGCCAGCCGGTCAGCTCCGACGCGAGGCGTACGTTCTGGCCGCCGCGGCCGATCGCGATCGCGAGGTTCTCCTCGTCGACGACGACGTCCATCGCGTGGCGCTCCTCGTCGACGACGATGCTCGACACGTTGGCCGGCGCCAGCGCACCGATGACGAACTGCGCCGGGTCATCGGACCACAGCACGATGTCGACGCGCTCGCCGGCGAGCTCGTTGGTCACGCCGTTGACGCGCGAGCCGCGAACGCCGACGCAGGTGCCGATCGGGTCGACGCGCCGGTCGTGGCTGACCACGGCGATCTTGGCGCGGCTGCCCGGGTCGCGCGCGCAGCTCTTGATCTCGAGCAGGCCCTGCTCGATCTCGGGCACTTCCTGCGCGAACAGCTCGATCATGAAGCCCGGCGCGCTGCGCGACAGCATGATCTGCGGCCCGCGCAGCGTGTTGTCGATGCCGAGCAGGAACGCGCGCACGCGGTCGCCCGAGCGCAGGTTCTCCTTCGGGATCATCTCGCTGCGCTTGAGCCGGCCTTCGACACGGCCGCTCTCGACGATGATGTCGCCCTTGTCGAGCCGCTTGACCGTGCCGGTGAAGATCTTCTCGCCGCGGGCGAGGAAGTCGTTGAGCAGCTGCTCGCGTTCGGCGTCGCGGATCTTCTGCAGGATCACCTGCTTGGCGGCTTGGGCGCCGATGCGGCCGATCGTCACCGAATCGACGGCTTCCTCGATGTAGTCGCCCTCCTCGATGTCGGGGATGCGGTCGAGCGCGTCGGACAGCATCTCCTCGGCGTCGGGGTTCTGCAGCCCGGCGGCATCGGGAACGACGAGCCAGCGGCGGAAGGTTTCGTATTCGCCGGTTTCACGGTCGACCGACACGCGCATGTCGACCTCGCCGCCGTGCAGCTTCTTGCTCGCCGACGCGAGCGCCGCCTCGACGGCGCCGAAGACGACTTCGCGCTCGACGGTCTTCTCGCGCGAGATCGCGTCCACCAGCATCAACATTTCGCGGTTCATCGGCGGGTTCCACCTTGTTCGTCGTCCGGCGGCGGAGCGGCCGGCGCCGCGTCGGCGTCGGCCGCGCGCTGCGCGGGCCTGCGTCCCTTGAAATCGAGCACCGGAACGAGCCGGGCTTCGCGCACTTCGTCGAGCGTGAAGGCAAGCGCGCGCGGCGGCGCGGCGTCGTAGGCGAGCTGCCAACCGCCGTCGTCGCCAGCACTCAGCACGCCGTGCCAGTTCTTGCGGCCCTCGAACGGCTCTTTCAGCGTCAGCGCCACGTGGCGTCCGGTGAAGCGCCGGTAGTCGGCTTCGCGCTTCAGCGCCCGGTCGAGCCCGGGCGACGACACTTCGAGCCGCGCGTAGTCGACGCCGTCGACCTCGAGCACGTACTGCAGCTGCCGGGTCACGCGCTCGCAGTCGTCGACCGTGACGGCGTCGACGTCGTCGGCCGACGCGGCCGCGTCGGCGCGCTCGATCGTCACCCGCAGCAGCCCGCGCGGCACGCGCTCGACGTCGACGAGCGCGTAGCCGAGGCCGGTGACCGCGGTCGAGACCGACGCCGCCCACGCCGGGTTCAGCGGACGCAGCGGCCGCGTAGGGCTGTCACGAGCGGTGTCGCGTGCCCGCGGGCGCGGTGCGCTCCCCGCGGGCGCGGCGGGCGCGGCGTGGCGCCCGCGGCCGACCACGCGCCCGCCCGGCCGGTCGTTTCCGACCCGGCCGATGCCACCCTTGCCTGCGCTGCTGCCTTTGCCGCTCGACGTGCTCAAATCTGCCCCGACCCTGCCCGACCGACCCGCCGCCGGGCCGCCGCCAGGACCGTCCACCGGCCGCGGTTCGCGGCCGGGGTGGCGCGCCGGCCGTGGCCGCGCGCCTTGGGACGATCGAGCAAAAAAAATGGGCTGGAAGATTCCGCCCACGCGACAACCCGGGAAACCGCGCATTATAGACAGCGCCCCATGCACGGGCAAGGACGGCCCGGTCGGCGCAATCGCGCATGCCAGAATCGCGCCCCGTTTCCAGCTCGATCGGAGCCGTCCATGGGCTTTCTCGCCGGCAAGCGCTTGCTCGTCACGGGGGTGCTTTCCAACCGTTCGATCGCCTACGGCGTGGCGCGCGCGTGCCACGCGCAAGGCGCCGAGCTGGCGTTCAGCTACGTCGGCGAGCGCTTCCGCGACCGCATCGCCGAAATGGCCGCGCAATTCGGTTCGAGTCTGGTGTTCGATTGCGATGTCGGCGACGACGCGCAGATCGAACGGCTGTTCGCCGACCTCGCGCAGGCCTGGCCGAAATTCGACGGCTTCGTCCACGCGATCGGCTACGCGCCGCGCGAGGCGATCGGCGGCAACTTCCTCGAGGGCCTGTCGCGCGAGAACTTCCGCATCGCCGCCGACATCTCGGCGTACAGCTTTCCGGCGATGGCCAAGGCGTCGCTGCCTTACCTGAACGAACGCGCGGCGCTGTTGACGCTCAGCTACCTCGGCGCGGTGCGCGCGGTGCCGAACTACAACACGATGGGGCTGGCAAAGGCCGCGCTCGAGGCCAGTGTGCGCTACCTCGCCGCGGCCGTCGGCCGCCAGGGCATCCGCGTCAACGCGATCAGCGCCGGGCCGATCAAGACCGTCGCCGCGTCGGGCGTGAAGGACTTCGGCAAGCTGCTCGGCATCGTCGCGGCCAACGCGCCGATCGGCCGCAACGTGACGATCGACGAGGTCGGCAACGTCGCCGCGTTCCTGCTGTCGGACCTGGCCAGCGGTATCACCGCCGAAGTCACCTATGTCGACGGCGGCTTCAGCCAGGCGATGGTCGAGTGACGACGGCCGTTGCGGCCGCGGCTCACACCGCGTCGCGCACGCAGTCGACCGCGTAGCGGCGTGCGGTGCCCGACCCGTCGTCGACCTCGACGAGTCCGTGGACGTCGGTGTCGAAGCCGGGGAACGTGGCGTTGAACTCGCGCGTGAAGCGCAGGTAGTCGACGATCCGGCGGTTGAAGCGCTCGCCGGGGATCAGCAGCGGGATGCCCGGCGGGTAAGGCGTC
>CBDUBX010000207.1:0-4956 GCA_965365495.1 uncultured Burkholderiales bacterium | reverse complement strand
TGGCCGCGGCCTTCGACGCGCGCCGTCAGCGCCGCCGCGACGACGATGCTCGCCGGCGCGTCGGGTGCGAGCGACTGCACGAAGCGCGCGAACGCCAGGTCGAGCGGCCGCAGCCGTCCCTGGTCGCGCCAGCGCTGCAGCGTCGCGATCGTGTCGACCGGCGTCATCGCTCGTCGACCGGCGCCGCCTTGCCGAACGCCGGCTGCGGCGGCGCGAACATCGCGTCGAGCGCGGCGACGAGCGTCGGCGGCGCTGCGAGGTGCAGCGCGCCGCCGCCGTCGGCGGCGACGCCGCGGACGAACCACACGACCGCGCCGTGCAACCGCGGCGTCGCGTCGTCGGCCGACGCCTCGAGCCGCGTGCGCAGCAACCGGTGCAGCGCTACGAGGTACAGCGCGGCCTGCACGTCGTAGCGCTGGGCGAGCGCGGCGCGCTGCATCGCGCCGGCGGTGTAGTCGGCGTCGCCGGGGCCGAGCGCGGTCGACTTGAAGTCGACGACGCCGTACGCCCCGCCGTTCGCATAGACGAGGTCGACGTAACCGGTGAGCATGCCGTGCAGCGTCCGCGCCGGCAGCGCCGGCCGCGGCCGGCCGGGCAGCAGGTGGCGGCGGCACAGCGCGTCGACCGCGGCGGTGTCCACGCCGCGGCTCGGCAGCCAGAACTCCATCTCGGCGATCGGCCGGTCGAGTTGCGCCAGCGCCACCGGCGGTGCGCCGAGCGCGGCCAGCGGCGTCGTGCACAGCCGCTGCAACCACGCCAGCACGTCGTCGGCGCGCGCGCCATGGCCGGCGCGCTCGCAGCGGCGGCGCAGGGTGTCCTGCAGCGCGGGCGACGACGCGAGCCGCGCCAAGCCGTGCTCGTCGGCCAGCCACTGCAGCTGCTCGTGGAGAAAGGTGCCGGGCTGCGCGCCGCGCGGAAAGCGGTGCCACGGCGCGGCGTCGGGCGGTGCGGCAGCGGCGAAGACGGCGACCGCAGGACCCGCGTGTGCCGCGACGGCGCGGTGCGCGGCGTTGCCGCGCCGATCGACGGCGCGACCGGCCATGTCGTCAGCCAATTCAGCGTCCGCGTCGCCGCGGGGGTCGTCGTCGAGGTCGCCATCCGGCTCGGCGCCGGCGTCGCTCCGGACGTCCGAGCGGTGGTCGTCGAAGGCGGCGGCGTCGCTCGCGTCGACCGCAACCGTCGCGCCGTGGGCCGCGGCCAGCCCTTCGCCGTCGGCGGCGCCGCGGTCTTCGCCGTCGACCGGCTCGTCGTCGCGCAGCGGCCGCGCGGCGGTCGCGCCATCTGCGGCGCCGAGTTCGCGCACCAGCGCCGAATAGCTCGCGACGCCCCACGACCGGTCGAAGCGCGCGGTGTAGCGCAACGGTGCAGCCAGCGGCGGCCGGTCGGCGCGCGCGGCCAGCCGCGTCAGCGGCACGTCGGCGGCGTCGACCGGCGGCGCGGCGACGATCGCGACGCCGGGCACCGCGGCGGCGAGCGCGGCGACGTCGGCGGCCAGCTGCGGCGGCGTGCGCGGCGCGTCGCCCGAGATCAGCCCACCGATCGCACTCTTGTGCCAGACGCAGTCCCGCCCGTTGCCGACCTTCAGCGCGCCGAGGCCGATCCACACCGCGTGCTGTGCGCGCGTCAGCGCCACGTACAGCAGCCGCCGCTCCTCGCGCCGTCGGCTGCGGTCGGCGTCGGCGTCGGGCCGGCCGTCGTCGGTCTTCTCGCCTTCGGTGCGCACCGACGCCGCGAACGGCAGCAGCACCAGCGGGTACTGCAGCCCTTTCGCCGCGTGGACGGTGACGACCTGGACGACGCCGGCGTCGCTTTCCAGCCGCAGCAACTGCTCTTCGGGCGCGATGCCGCCGGCGGCGTAGCGCGCCGCGGCGTCGATCGACCCCGCGAACCAGCGCAGCAGCGCCGCTTCGCCGTCGCTGCGCTCGCTTTCGGCCTGCAGCAACTCGGCCAGGTGCAGCAGGTTCGTCAGCCGACGCTCGCCGTCGCCGGTGTCGGCGGCCAGCCAACGCGCCGGCAGCGCCAGCGCATGCGCCGCGCGGCGCAACATCGCCAGCACGCCGTGTTCGCGCCACACGTCGCGCCAGTGCGCGAACTGCGCCGCGTGGGTGTCGAACAGCGCGGCGTCGTCGGCCAGCGCGGTCAGCTCGGCGAGCGACCGGCCGACGAGGCCGGTGGCCAGCGCGGCGCGAACGCGCCGCACGTCGCGCGGCGCGGCCACCGCCTGCAGCAGCCGCAGCAGGTCGGCGGCCTCATCCGTGGCGAGCACCGAATCGCGGTCCGACAGATAGACCGACGCAACGCCGCGCGCCTGCAACGCACGGCGCATCACGCCGGCCTGCGCGCCGGTGCGCACGAGCACCGCGATGTCGGCCGCGCGCACGCGGCGCAATGCGCCGTGCGCGTCGACGAAGCCGGTGCCGGCGTCGTCGAGCCAGCCGACGATGCGCTCGGCGGCGACCGCGGCCAGGACGCCGTGGCTGGCAGGGGCGTTGCGCAGCGTCGCGTCGACGCAGCACTGCAGCGCCGGCGCGTCGGCGCCGCCGGCGACGAAGCGCTCGGCCAGGCCCTTCGCGGCGACGGCGACGAACGGCAGCTCGTCGCTGGCTTCGAGCGCGTCGCGGTAGTCGAATGCGCCGCTGCCGGGGCGCGCTTCGGCGGCGCCGAACACGCCGTTGACCGCGCCGACGAGCGCCGCCGACGAGCGGTGGTTGGTCGCCAGCGCGTGGTGCCGGCCGGCGGTGGCGCGTGCCAGCCGCAGGTAGCTCGCGATGTCGGCGCCACGGAAGGCGTAGATCGACTGCTTGGGGTCGCCGATCAGCAGCAGCGCGCGCCCCGGCGGCGCGACCGCCGCGCCGCTGCCGTAGAGCCGCTCGAGGATCCGCGCCTGCACCGGCGACGTGTCCTGGAACTCGTCGACCAGCACCAGCGGCGTCTGCGCGACGATGCGCTCGCGCAGCCGGCGCGCGGCGTCACCGTGGCGCGCCGCGTCGAGCGCGGCGTCGAGCCGGTCGAGCACGTCGTCGTAGCCGAAGACGCCGGCGGCGGCCTTCGCGCGCTGCACCGCGGCGGCGACGCGCGCCGCGGCGTGGGCGGCCAGCGCCGATGCGAGCGGCGGCCGCGCTTCGACCGCGGCGACGAGGTCGGCGAACGCGGCGACGTCGGCCGGCAGGTCGACGCTTGCGCCGCGGCACAGCGCGTCGCGCAGCCCGTCCGGCGTCAGCCGCCGGCGCGCGGCGGCGCTGATGGCGAACCCCTCGGCGGTCGGATCGTCGGCCCACGCGGCGACGGCGTCGAGCGCGTCGAAGCAGCCGGCGCCGACGAAGCGTTTGTCGAACTGCCGCGCCGCGACCGCCGCCTGCAACGCCGCGCGCAGCGCGCGCGCGCGGTCGCCCCAACCGTACTTCAGCGCGGCGGCGCCGGTCTCAGCGCGGGCGACGACGTCGGCCAGCGCTTCGCCGGCCGCGCCGCCGCCGGCGGCGTCGTCGCCGCGCAGCGCCGCGTCGCCGCGCTGCACCGCGCGCTGCCAGCGCTGCTGCACCGCGGCGGCGACGGCGTCGGCGTCGCGCCACACCGCGAGCACGCGGTCGAGCGCAGTGCCGGCGAGCGGGTAGACCTCGCGCCGCCAGTAGTCGCGCACCGCGGCGTCGACCAGCGCCGACGCGTCGGGCTGCAGTTCTTCGTCGAGCCGGCTGCCGCTGTCGAGCGCGTGCTCGCGCAGCATCCGCTGACACCACGCGTCGATCGTCTGGACCGCGGCGTCGTCCATCGCGTCGGCGGCCAGCGCCAGCCGGTGCGCGGCTTCGGCGCGCGCCGTGGCGTCGTCGCCGGCGGCGAGGTCGGCGACTACGGCCTCGACGAAGTCGTCGGCTGCGCCACCGCCGCGCAGCGCCGCGGCCGCTTCGGCGAGCCGGCGGCGGATGCGGTCGGACAGCTCGCGCGTCGCCGCGCGGGTGAAGGTCATCACGAGGATCTCGCCCGGCGCGTACGGCCGCGGCACGCCGTGGCCGAGCACGAGGCGAACGAACAGCGCGGCGATCGTCCACGTCTTGCCGGTGCCGGCGCTGGCCTCGATCAGGCGCACGCCCGCCAGCGGCAGCGTCGCCGCGTCGAGCGGTTCAGCGGTCGTCGTCATCGCTGGCCACAGCGCCGTCGTACGGTTCGATCGCCACCGTGTTCAGCCACGCCGCGTAACCGGCGTACAGCCGCTCGGTCGCCGCTTCGAAGCCGGGGTCGGCGCGCAGTGCGGCGTAGTCCGGGTACAGCCGCGCGAGGCACGCGTCTTCGCCTTCGCCGCGCGCACCGCCGCCACGGCCGCCGCCGCCGCCGGCGCGGCCGCCCGCGAACACCTGCCGCGCGCGGTCGTCGCCGTCGGCGAGCCACGCGACGCCGGTGCACACCGCGGTTGCGAACGGCCGGTCGCCGCGCAAGCCGTCGGCCGCGGCAGCGAGCAGCGCATCGAGCGTCGCGCGCGCATCGGCGGCGGCCGGTGCCACGCCGAACAGCGCCGCGGCGCGCGCCGCGACGGCGGCGTCGTCTTCGACACCCGGTGTCGCGTCGGCGGCGGCGGCCGGCATCGCCGCGGCACTGGCAACCGCGCCGTGGCCGACGACGACCGCTGCGGCCGGCTGCCCCGCGGCGGCGGTGGCGAGCGCGTGCAGCCACGCCGGCAGCAGCTTGTCGGCGCGCAGCGTCGGCGGTGCCGACGCCGATCGGCCCGGCGCGACGATGCGGCTCGCGGTCGCGTCGATCCGCGCCGGCGCGGCGGCCGCGTCGGCGGCGGCGTACAGGCGGCCGACGCGGTCCTCGACGACGAGCTCGCCGTCGGCGGTCGCGAAGCGCAGCGCGAGCGGCGCGACGGCGTGCGGCCGCGTCGCGCGTTCGGCGCGCCAGCGGTCGACGATCGGCACGAGCTCGCGGCCGATCTCCGCGCGGCGCCGCTCGCCGGGGCCGGCGAGC
>CBDUBX010000206.1:0-4964 GCA_965365495.1 uncultured Burkholderiales bacterium | reverse complement strand
CCGGCGTCGCCTTCGAAGACGCAGACGACGCGCTCGTTGCGTGCGAACAGCCCCGGCACGCCGCGCGCGGTCGCCGGGTTGACCGAGAACAGCGACCCCGGCACGTGGACCATCCGCAGCAGCCGCCCGGCGCACGGCATGTGGATCCGGTGATAGTCCTTCGGCGCGAGATACAGCGTCGCGTAGTGGCCGTGCTGGAAGTGCGCCGCCAGCGCCGCGTCGCCGCCGAGCAGCGCGGTCGCGCTGTAGGCGTGGCCCTTGGCCTGGATCAGCTGCTGGCCGTCGAGCGGGCCGAAACGGCTGATCGCGCCGTCGACCGGGCAGACGAGGTCGGCCGCGGCGAGCGGCCGCGCGCCGGGGCGCAGCGCGCGCGTGAAGAAGTCATTGAAGCTCGCATAGGCCGCGGGGTCCGACGCCGCGGCTTCGCCGAGGTCGACGCCGTACTTGGCGACGAAGGCACGGATCAACGCCGTCGTCGCCGCCCTGCCCCGGCCGCGGGCGACGGCGCCGGCGGCGCGCGTCAGCGCCGCCTTCGGCAGCAGGTACTGCGTCGCCAGCGCAACGCGCTCGCCGAAGCTCGGCGCGTCGGGCGCTTCGGGAGACGTCACCGCAGCGGACTCAGCTCGCGCAGCGCGCGCACCGCGCCGGCGCCGATGCCGGCGCCGAAGCGCTTCGCCAGCCGCTCGGCGACGTTTTCGTGCGGCGTGTAGTCGACGATCTCCTCGGCCTTGACGACCTCGCGCGCCACGTAGTCGAGGCTGCCGTAGGCGTCGGCCAGGCCGATCGCGACCGCCTGCTCGCCGTTCCAGAACAGCCCCGAAAAGACCTCCGGCGAGTCGCTCAGCCGATCGCCGCGGCCTTCCTTGACGACCGCGACGAACTGCGCGTGGATCTGCTCGAGCATCGCCTGCACGCGCTGCGCCTGCGCCGGGTCGAGCGGGCTGAACGGGTCGAGCATGCCCTTGTTCTCGCCGGCGGTGAGCAGCCGGCGCTCGATGCCGAGCTTGTCCATCAGGCCGACGAAGCCGAAGCCGTCCATCAGCACGCCGATGCTGCCGACGATGCTCGCCTTGTCGACGTAGATGCGGTCGGCGCCGACCGCGATGTAGTACGCCGCCGACGCGCACATTTCCTCGACGACGGCGTAGACCTGCTTGTTGTGCTGCGCCTTCAGCCGCTTGATCTCGTCGTAGACGATGCCGCTTTGCACCGGGCTGCCGCCCGGCGAGTTGATGCGCAGCACGATCGCCTGCGCGCCGGCGTCTTCGAACGCGGTCTGCAGCGCGCCGACGAGGTCCTCGGCGTTGGCGTCGCCGTCGGCGGCGATCTCGCCGCGCACCTCGACGAGCGCGGTGTGCGGCGTCGACGGCGCGACCGCGCCGCGGCCGGCGAACATCGCCGACACGACGACGAGTCCGAGCGTCAGCCACGCCAGACGGAAGAAGATGCGCCAGCGGCGCGCGCTGCGCCGTTCGCGCAGCAGTTCGTCGGCGACGCGCTCGAGCGCCGATTCGAACCCCGCGCTGCGCGGCGACGGCGAGCCGTGCTGCGTCGCAGCGGCTGCGGCGGCGGCGGCCATCGCCGCGGCGGCGGTCACCGTCAGCGGCTCGGCCGAGGGGTCGGCCCGGGGGTCGTCGGGGGTCGTCATCGGTGGCTCTCGTCACCGCCCGCCGGCGCGGGCTGGAGGTCGCGGGAAGGATACCAATACACCTGAGCGTCGCGTTCGGCGACTCGCACCGCGGTCAGCCGACCGCCGCGGCACGGCCCGCCGATGCAGCGCCCGTCGGCCGGGTCGAAGGTCGCGCCGTGCAGGGCGCAGACGATCAGCCGGCAGTCGGCGTCGAAGAACTCGCCGGGCAGCCAGTCCATCTCGGTCGGCACGTGGGCGCAACGGTTCAGGTAGGCGACCGGCCGGCCGGCGTGGCGCAGCGCGAATGCACGCACCGGCAGGCCGCGCTCGCGCACGTTCCACAGCCACGCGCGGCCGCCGTCGACGAGGTCGGCCGACGCGCACAGCGGCAGCGCCGCGGTGTCGTCGTCGAGGTTCGCTCGGTCGCTCGCCACGCGTCAGCCGTGCTCGACGAGCCAGCGGTGCAGCGACGCGACGTCGGCGGCGACGTGGCGCGGCGCGTGTGCGGCGAACGTGTCGCGGACGTGCGCGCCCCAGGCGACCGCGATCGCGTCGACGCCGGCGTTGCGCGCGAGCTGCAGGTCGTGCGTCGTGTCGCCGACCATCAGCGTGCGCGCCGGCGCGGCGCCGAGCTCGGCCATCAGCTCGTGCAGCATCAGCGGGTGCGGCTTGCCGGCCGTTTCGTCGGCGGTGCGCGTCGCATCGAACACGCCGACGAGCTCGGCCTGCGCCAGCGCGTGGTCGAGCCCGCGCCGCGCCTTGCCGGTGGCCACCGCGAGCCAGTGGCCGCGCCCCCGCAGGTCGTGCAGCATCGCCAGCACGCCCGGAAACAGCACCAGCGCGTCCTGGCTCGCGAGATAGTGCTGGCGGTAGCGTCGGCCGAGCTCGGGATAGCGCGCCGGCGGCAGCCCCGGCACGGCGTGCTGCAGCGCCTCGTGCAGCCCGAGGCCGATGACGTAGGCGGCGCGGTCGTCGTCGGGCACCGCCGCGCCGAGGTCGCGGCACGCCTGCTGGATGCAGCGCACGATCAGCGTCGTGCTGTCGAACAGCGTGCCGTCCCAGTCGAAGACGATGAGGTCGTAGCGCCGCGTCATCGCTCGAGCAGCCGCGCGCAGTCGGCAGGCAGCGGCGCGGTGACGACGACACGCTCGCCGCTGGCCGGGTGGTCGAACGCCAGCTCGCCCGCGTGCAGGAACATCCGCGAGAACCGCGTCGCCTGCGCGTGAGCCTTGTTGCGCGCGAAGTCGCCGTACTTCGGGTCGCCGACGATCGGGTGGCCGCTGGCCGCGGCGTGGACGCGGATCTGGTGCGTGCGCCCGGTCTTCAGCGTCACGTCGAGCAGCGTCGTGTCGGCGTACGCCCGCACGACGCGCACGAGGCTGATCGCGCGCCGGCCGTCGGGATGGCCGGCGGCGACCGCGCGGACGTGGCGCTCGCCGGCGGCGTCGAGCGTCTTGTGCAGCGCCAGGTCGACGACCTTGCGCGACGCCGGCCACGCACCGAACACCAGCGCCGCGTAGACCTTGCCGGTGGTGCGCGCGCGGAACTGGTCCTGCAGCGCGACCAGCGCGCGGCGCGTCTTCGCCAGCAGCAGCACGCCCGACGTTTCCTTGTCGAGCCGATGCACGAGTTCGAGCCGCTGCAGCTGCGGCCGCGCGCGGCGCAGCTGCTCGACGACGCCGAAGGCCACGCCGCTGCCGCCGTGCACCGCAACGCCCGCCGGCTTGTCGACGGCGAGCAGGTGTTCGTCGTCGAACAGCACCGGGAACTCGCGCGCCGGCGCGGGCGCGGCGGCCGACGCGCCCGCCGTGGCGACGCGCATCGGCGGCACGCGGACGCGGTCGCCGGCGGCCACGCGCGTCGCCGCTTCGGCGCGCGCGCTGTTGACGCGCACTTCGCCGCTGCGGATCACCCGCTGCAGGTGCGACTTGGGCACGCCCTTCAGGCGCGCGATCAGATAGTTGTCGAGCCGTTGGCCCGCCGCGTCGTCGTCGACCGTCAACTGGCGCGCCGCGGCCGATCCGCCGTGGCTTTTCGCGCTGTCGCTGCCGGCTATACTCCGCGCGTCCACGACCGGTGGTAAGTGCTTGATTTTTCGGAGTTTAGCGGCACGGGTCGGCGTTGGACGGGGCAGCGGCACGCGAGTGTGCGAACCGCCGCCCGTTTGGTGATGCAGCGCCGGCGGCGCTGTCGGTGCGGTCGACACGGTTTCAGTCGGCGCGCCGCGCGGCCGGCGTCGAAAGTCGGCTAGACAACCCGCTTCGCACGCCGAAGCACCGAAAGATTCCACGCAACGCGCGGTCGGCCATCCGGTCGCGTCGTTGCCGCCCACGGCGCCGTCGATGCAGCCCAGGTTCACCCCGTTGCCCGCCCCCCGCACCCCGAGGCCCCGGCTGTCCGCCGGCGCGGCCGGGCCGCGGCGGTGCGCCGCCACGGGGTTCGCCGCCGCTGCCGGACTCCGCGCCCGACGGCACGCGCCAACGCTGCCGACCTGAAGTCGCCGCCCGTCGATCGGGCGCGAACGGTCGCGGTCCAGGGCATTTCGCCAACGGTCGTCTCGCCTGCTTTCTTTGCATCGGTGTGTTCCCGCAAGCGGCGGCGCCGGCGCGTGCCGCGGCCGACACTGGAGTGCAGATGAAACGCATGCTGATCAACGCCACGCAGCCCGAGGAGCGGCGGCTGGCGATCGTCGACGGCCAGAAGCTCCTCGACTTCGAGACCGAGATCGAAGGCCGAGAGCAACGCAAAGGCAATATCTACAAGGCCGTGATCACGCGCGTCGAGCCGTCGCTCGAAGCGTGCTTCGTCAACTACGGCGAGGAACGGCACGGCTTCCTGCCGTTCAAAGAAATCTCGAAGAACTTCTTCCGCGACGGCGCCGACACGCGATCGGCGCGGATCCAGGACGTCGTCGAGGAAGGCGACAGCCTGCTCGTGCAGGTCGAAAAGGAAGAGCGCGGCAACAAGGGCGCGGCGCTGACGACCTTCATCAGCCTGGCCGGCCGCTACCTCGTGCTGATGCCGAACAACCCGCGCGGCGGCGGCGTCAGCCGGCGCATCGAAGGCGAGGACCGCGAGGAGCTGAAGGAGAACCTCGAGCAGCTCGAGTACCCGAAGGGAATGAGCCTGATCGCGCGCACCGCCGGCATCGGACGGTCGGCCGCCGAGCTGCAGTGGGACCTGAACTACCTGCTGAAGCTGTGGGACGCGATCGACGGCGCGTCCAAGGACGGCAAGGGTGCGTTCCTGATCTATCAGGAAAGCTCGCTCGTGATCCGTGCGATCCGCGACTACTTCACCGCCGACATCGGCGAGATCCTGATCGACACCGACG
>CBDUBX010000205.1:0-4969 GCA_965365495.1 uncultured Burkholderiales bacterium | reverse complement strand
GGCCGCGCGCTGGCGTGCCACATCGCGCTGCTGATCGACCGCGAACTGTCGAGCGACGACGCCGACGAGCGCAAGGCCTGCGCCGATCAGGTCGCGCTGCTGACGCCGATCGCCAAGGCGTTCCTCACCGACAACGGCTGGATCGCGACCAGCCACTGCCTGCAGGTCTTCGGCGGCCACGGCTACATCCGTGCCAACGGCATGGAGCAGTACGTTCGCGACGCGCGGATCAACATGATCTACGAGGGCACGAACACCGTGCAAAGCCTCGACCTGCTCGGCCGCAAGGTGCTCGGCGACAACGGCGCGCGGCTCAAGCGCTTCGGCAAGCTGGTCGCCGAGTTCATCGACGAAGAAGGCACGAACGAGGCGATGCAGGAATTCGTCAACCCGCTCGCCGACCTCGCGGACAAGGTGACGAAGCTGACGACCGAGCTCGGCATGAAGGCGATGGGCAACGCCGACGAGGTCGGCGCCGCCGCGGTCGACTACCTGCGGGTCGTCGGCCACCTCGTCTTCGCGTGGCTGTTTGCCAAGAGCGCGAAGATCGCGCTCGACAAGCAGGGCAGCGGCGACCCGTTCTACACCGCCAAGCTGCACACTGCGCGCTTCTACTTCGCCAAGCTGCTGCCCGAGACGGCGGCGCTGATCCGCAGCGCGCGCGCCGGCGTTGCGCCGCTCGCGGCGATGGACGAAGCGCTGTTCTGAACGCCGCCGCCCCTCGATCGAAACAGGAGACACCGATGATCAAGCTGATGACGACCGTGGCCCTGCTCGCGGCCTGCGCAGCCGCGCATGCGCAAAGCACCCCCGTCGGTCTGTGGAAGACGATCGACGACCAGACGAAGCAGGAGAAGTCGTATGTGCGGCTCACCGAATCGGGCGGCGTCGTCGGCGGCAAGATCGAGCGGCTCGTCGACCCGACGCGCCAGGACGCGGTCTGCGACAAGTGCGACGGCGCGCGTCAGGGCCAGAAGATCGTCGGCATGCAGATCGTCGAGGGTCTCAAGAAGAACCCCGACGCCGCGGTGTGGGAGGGCGGGACGATCCTCGACCCCAACGAAGGCAAGACCTACAAGGTCAAGATGACGCCGAAGGACGGCGGCAAGACGCTCGAGGTGCGCGGCTACATCGGCGCGCCGATGTTCGGCCGCACGCAGGTGTGGACGCGCGTCGAATGAGCGGCTGGACTTCAAGGAACACGTGATGGACCGATTTCTCGTCCGCAAGGTCGCCGTGCTCGGTGCCGGCGTCATGGGTGCGCAGATCGCTGCCCACCTCGTCAACTGCCGCGTCCCGGTGGTGCTGTTCGACCTGGCCGCAAACGAAGGTCCCAAGAGCGCCATCGTCACGAAGGCGATCGACGGCTTGAAAAAGCTCAAGCCGGCGCCGCTGGCGCTGGCCGAAGACGCCGCGCTGATCGAGGCCGCGAACTACGACGAGCACCTCGAGAAGCTCGCCGACTGCGACCTCGTCATCGAGGCGATCGCCGAGCGGATGGACTGGAAGCTGGCGCTGTACGAGCGCATCGCGCCGGCGCTGGCGCCGCACGCGATCGTCGCGAGCAACACGTCGGGTCTGTCGATCACCGAGCTCGGCCGGGCGCTGCCCGCCGCGGTGCGGCCGCGGTTCTGCGGCGTGCACTTCTTCAACCCGCCGCGGTACATGAGCCTGGTCGAGCTGATCGCGACGCCCGACACCGACCCCGCGGTCGTCGACGAGCTCGAGGCGTTCGTCACGACGGCGCTCGGCAAGAGCGTCGTCCGCGCCAAGGACACGCCGAACTTCATCGCCAACCGCGTCGGCATCGCCGGCATGCTGGCGACGATCCACGAGGCGCAGGCCTTCGGGCTCGGCTACGACGTCGTCGACGACCTCACCGGCAAGAAGCTCGGCCGCGCGTCGAGTGGCACGTTCCGCACCGCCGACGTCGTCGGCCTCGACACGATGGCCCACGTCGTCAAGACGCTGCAGGACCAGCTCGGCGAAGGCACGTCGGGCGGCGACCCGTTCGCCGCGCTGTATGCAACGCCGCCGGTGCTGACGGCGCTGATCGCGCAGGGCGCGCTGGGCCAGAAGTCCGGCGCCGGGTTCTACAAGAAGTCCGGCAAGGACATCCTTCGGCTGGATCCGGCGACGAAGGACTACGTGCCGTCGGGCGCAAAGGCCGATGCGATCGTCGAGCGGATGCTGAAGAAGCCGCCGCCCGAGCGGCTGAAGCTGTTGCGCGAAAGCAGCCACCCGCAGGCGGCTTTCGTCTGGGCGATCCTGCGCGACGCGTTCCACTACGCCGCCGTGCACCTCGAATCGATCGCCGAGACCGCGCGCGACGTCGACTTCGCGATGCGCTGGGGCTTCGGCATGAAGCAGGGCCCGTTCGAGCTGTGGCAGCAGGCGGGTTGGCAGCAGGTGGCGCGCTGGGTGCAGGACGACATCGACGCCGGCAAGGCGCTGGCGCGCGCACCGCTGCCGCGCTGGGTGTTCGACGGCCCGGTGGCCGAAGCCGGCGGCGTGCACACCGCCGCAGGGTCGTGGAGCCCGGCGGCGCAGGCCTTCGTGCCGCGGCGCGCGCTGCCCGTTTACGCGCGGCAGTTCTTCGCCGAGAGCGTCGTCGGCAGCGGCGAGCCCGACGCGCTGTCGGCCGGCACCGAGGTCTTCCGCAACGACGAGATCCGCGTCTGGACGCTCGACGGCGAAGTGCTGATCGCCAGCATCACGAGCAAGCTGCACCTGATCGGCGCCGCGGTCACCGAAGGGCTCGTGCGCGCGGTCGACGCCGCCGAACGCGGCTACAAGGCGCTCGTGATCTGGTCGCCCGAAGACGTGTTCAGCGCCGGCGCGAACCTGGAATCGATGATGCCGGTGTTCATGCAGCACGGCGCCAAGGGCATCGGCGCCGAAGAGAAGAAGCTGCAGGACGCGATGCTGCGCATCCGCTACGCGCAGGTGCCGGTCGTCGCCGCGGTGCGCGGGCTGGCGCTGGGGGGAGGCTGCGAACTCGCGGTGCATTGCGCGCGGCGGGTCGCGGCGATGGAGTCGTACGTCGGCCTGGTCGAGGTCGGCGTCGGACTGATCCCCGGCGGCGGCGGGCTGGCCTACATCGCGCGCCGCGCGGCCGAGATGGCCGGTGCCGGCGGCGCCAACGCCGACCTGCTGAAGTTCCTGACCGAGCCGTTCACCGCCGCGGCGATGGCCAAGGTCGGCACCAGCGCGCCCGAGTCGCGCAAGCTCGGCTACCTGCTCGACTCGGACGTGATCGTGGCGCACAAGGACGAGTTGCTGTTCGTCGCGATGGCGCAGGCGCGGGCGCTGGCCGACAGCGGCTGGCGGCCGCCGCGCCGCGCGCGCTTCCCGGTGGCCGGACGCAACGCGATCGCGACGATCCAGGCGCAACTCGCCAACCTGCGCGATGGCGGGTTCGCCAGCGCGCACGACTTCCACATCTCGACGCTGATCGCCGAAGTCGTCTGCGGCGGCGACGTCGACGCCGGTTCGATCGTCACCGAGGAATACCTGATGGCGCTCGAACGCGAACGCTTCGTGTCGCTGCTCGACCACCCGAAGACCCAGGAACGGATCATGGGCATGCTGCAGACCGGCAAGCCGGTTCGCAACTGAAGAGGACGCCAGCGATGACCCGACAAGTCCAAGACGCCTACATCGTCAGCGCGACGCGCACGCCGATCGGCAAGGCCGGCCGCGGCTATTTCCGCCACACGCGGCCCGACGACCTGCTGGTCGCGGTCGTGAAGAACGCGCTCGCGCAGGTGCCGAAACTCGACCCGGCAGCGGTCGAAGACGCGATCGTCGGCTGCAGCTTCCCCGAGGCCGAGCAGGGGATGAACATGGCGCGCGTGGCGATGGTGCTGGCCGGGCTGCCGCCGTCGGTCGGCGGCGTCACCGTCAACCGCTTCTGTGCCAGCGGCCTCACCGCGCTGCAGATGGCCGCCGATCGCATCCGCGTCGGCGAGGCCGACGTGATGATCGCCGGCGGCGCCGAGAGCATGAGCCTCGTGCCGATGGGCGGCAACAAGCCGAGCTTCAACCCCGAGGTCTTCGCGCGCGACGAGAACGTCGGCATCGCCTACGGCATGGGGCTCACCGCCGAGAAGGTCGCGACGCAGTGGAAGGTGACGCGCGAGCGGCAGGACGCGTTCGCGCTGCAGTCGCACCAGCGCGCGCTGCAGGCGATGAAGGACGGCGAGTTCGCCGCCGAAACGACGCCGGTGACGGTCGTCGAGCGCACGCCGAATCTCTCGACCGGCGGCGTCGACTTGAAGACGCGCACCGTCGAGCTCGACGAAGGCGCGCGCCCCGACACGTCGCTCGAAGGGCTGGCCAAGCTGAAGCCGGTGTTCGCCGCGAAGGGGTCGGTCACCGCGGGCAACAGTAGCCAGACGAGCGACGGCGCTGGCGCGCTGATCGTCGTTTCCGAGCGCGCGCTGAAGCGCTACGACCTCGAGCCGCTGGCGCGCTTCGTCGGCTTCGCGGTGCGCGGCGTCGCCCCCGAGATCATGGGCATCGGCCCGATCGAGGCGATTCCTGCGGTGCTGAAGCCGCCCGGGCTGACGCTCGACCAGATCGACTGGATCGAGCTCAACGAGGCCTTCGCCGCGCAGTCGCTGGCGGTGATCGACAGCGTCGGCCTCGACCCGGCGAAGGTCAACCCGATGGGCGGCGCGATCGCCCTCGGCCATCCGCTCGGCGCCACCGGCGCGATCCGCGCTGCGACGGTCGTCCACGCGCTGCGCCGGCACAAGCTGCGCTACGGCATGGTGACGATGTGCGTCGGCATGGGGCAGGGCGCGGCCGGCATCTTCGAGCGGGTCTGAGATGGCGATCAAGACGGCCACGCTCGATGGCGTCGCGACGATCGAGATCGCGCGGCCGGAGAAGAAGAACGCGCTGACCGTCGCGATGTACGCGGCGATGGCCGACGCGCTCGACGCCGCGCACGCCGACGCCGCGG
>CBDUBX010000204.1:0-4973 GCA_965365495.1 uncultured Burkholderiales bacterium | reverse complement strand
GGTCGAACCGGCCGACGCCGCCGCGCCTTCGCCGCCGATCCTCCCGGCGGCGAAGTCCAGGCGCAGCGGCCCGTGATCGAGCACCGCCACGCCGACGATCCCGGCGAGCGCGACGCCGGTCAGCGCTTCGTAGCCGTGAAGGTCGACGACGACCGCGTCCGCCGCCGGCCAGCGCAGCGTCCCCGCGTGCAGCGCCGGCAACGCGACCAGCGGCGCGTCGGTGGTGCCGGCGATCGTCGTCACTCGCGTGCGGCCGCGCGCGGCGAGCCCGGCCGCGGCGGCCCAGTGGCGGTCGACGGCGTGGCGCGTCGCGCCGGTGTCGACGATGAAGCGGCCGCTCGCGCTGCCGGCGGTCACGTCGACGACCGGCCACGCGCCGACGTCGGCGGTGCGCAGCAGCGCCAGCGCGGCGCCGTCGGCGCCATTGGCCGGCGCGTCCGCGCGCGCGGTTCGCCACGCCGCCGGCCAGGCGAACTGCGCGGCGGCAGCGCCGACCGCGGCGACGGCGCGGCGCCGGGCGGTGCAGTTCGGTGGCTCGCGCTGGCGCAACGTCAGATCTCGCGTTCGAGCGCGCCGATGAGCCGCGTGCTGCGCCGGGTCATGTCGTCGAGCGCGCGCTCGGTGTCGTCGAGGATCGTGCGCTGCTCGCGCTCGTATGCGGCCAGCGCGGCGGCGTCGACGCGGCCACCGGCGGCGTCGATCGCATGGACGATCTCGTGCAGCCGGTTGAGCTTCAGCATCGCGCCTCGGTAGACGCGGTTCTCGATGTCGTCGACGACGTCGCGAACGTCTTCGCCGAGGCCGCGGTGCTCGGCCCACGCCGCGGTCAGCCGGTCGCGGTGCAGCGACAGCCGCGGGATGAAGTCGTCGGCGACGCGGTTGTAGGCCTTGACCGCGTCGGCCACCTGGTCGAACAACGCCTGGTTCGTCGCCAGCACGGTCAGCCGGTTGCCGAGCAGCTGGCGCCACATGAACGCCACCTGCTTGTACGCCGCGAGCTCGCGCGCGAACGCGTCGAGCAAGCCGCGCCGGCCGAGGCCGCGCTGGCGCTCGATCATCCGGCTGGCCAGCGCGAACAGCTGCGCCGACAGCTGCTCGGCGACGTCGCCGTCGGCGACGTCTTACGCCTGAAGGTACAGCCGATCGGCGAGGTCGCCGACCTCGCCGATGCGCGCGGCGACGTCGTCGAACAGCACCGGCACGACGAACGGCCGGTCGAGGTCGGCCTCGCGCGCCAGCCCGGCGGCGACTTCGCGCCGCACCCAGTCCGACGCCAGCGCCGCGGCGTCGACGAAGACGATCAGGAAGTCGCACTCCTCGGCGATCGCGGTTTCGATGTGACGGCCGAAGCGGTGGCCCGGTGACAGCTCGTCCTGGTCGAGCCACGCTTCGACGTGCTTGGGCAGCTGCGCGACGATGCGGCGCACGCGTGCCTTGCTCGCGCTGGCGTGGCTGAGGAAGAGTTGCATCTCGGTGGCGGCGACAAGTCGCGGCGGCGGCAAGCGCGAGCGTGCCGGAGAACGCGGCTGACGACAATTCGCCGGTGAAGACGATCCGCCTGCACCCCGGTCGCGACCGCTCGCTGCGCCGCGGCCATCCGTGGGTCTACGCCGGCGCCGTCGCCCGCGGCGGCGCCGACGCCGGCGAGACGGTGCGCGTCGAATCGGCCGACGGCGAGTTCCTCGCGTGGGGCGCGTACAGCGGCGCGTCGCAGATCCGCATTCGCGCGTGGAGCTTCGACGCGGACGAACGCATCGACGGCGCGTTCTTCGCGCGCCGCGTCGCCACGGCGGTGGCGCTGCGGTCGCGGCTGGGGATTGCGAGCAGCGCCTGGCGCGTCGTCCACGGCGAGGCCGACGGGCTGCCGGGTCTGGTCGTCGACCGCTACGGCGACGACACGCTGGTCGCGCAGTTCGGCTCAACCGGCGTCGAGCGGCACAAGTCGCGTCTCGCCGACGCGCTGCTGGCCGCGACCGGCGCGACGCGACTCTACGAACGGTCCGACGCCGCGGTGCGCGCGCTCGAAGGGCTGCCGCCGCAGACCGGCTGGCTGCGCGGCGACGGGCAGACGACGATCGACATCGTCGAGCACGGCTGGCGGTTCCAGGTCGATGTCGCCGGCGGCCACAAGACCGGCACCTACCTCGACCAGCGCGACAACCGCGCGCATTTCGCGCGCTGGCTGCGAACGCTGCAATCCCGACGCGTGCTCAACGCCTACGGCTACACCGGGGGTTTCACGATCGCCGCGCTCGCCGCCGGCGCCGACCACGTGACGACCGTCGATTCGTCGGCGCCGGCGCTGGTGCGGGTGACCGCGCACGTCGCCGCCAACGGCTTCGACGCCGCGCGCAGCGAGGTCGTCGACGCCGACGTGAATGCGTTCCTGCGCGCCGCGCTGCGCGACGGCCTGCGCTACGACGCGATCGTCGTCGACCCGCCGAAACTCGCGCCGACCGCCGCCCACGCCGAGCGCGCGGCACGGGCCTACAAGGACGTGAACCGCTTGGCGCTGATGCTGCTGGCGCCGGGCGGGCTGCTGTTCACGTTCAGCTGCTCGGGCGGCGTCGACGCCGGGCTGTTCCACAAGATCGTCGCCGGTGCGGCAATCGACGCCGGCATCGACGCGGCGATCGTCCAGCGGCTCGAAGCCGCCAGCGACCACCCGACGACGCTGCGCTTTCCGGAAGGCGAATACCTGAAGGGGCTGGCGCTGGTCAAGGCCGCGGCCGCGGCGCCGTAGCGCGCGCGTCGACCGACGGCGTGGCCGACGTTGGCAGCGGGGTGCCGGCCGCGGGCGTCGGCGCGGACGCCGGCGCCGGCGTCGGCAGCGCGAGCCGCGGGTCGAACTTTGCCCGCTTCACCGCGAAGTAGGCCTTCACGTTGCGCACGTTGGCGTCCTGCGTCAGCAGCCGCTGTACCAGCGAGTGGTAGCCCGACATGTCGGCGGCGCGAACGACGAGCACGAAGTCGGGCCCCGGCGACACCCGCCAGCACTGCTGCACGTCGGCATCTGCCACCGCGCGCCGCTCGAACGCGTCGAGGTGTTCGGCACCTTGGCGGTCGAGCGTGACCTCGACGATCGCGCTCAACCCACCACCCAGCAGCTCGGGGTCGAGCAACGCGATGCGCCGCTCGACGACGCCCGACTCGACGAGACGGCGAACCCGGCGCAGCGCCGTCGCCGGCGACGTGCCGGCGCGCTCAGCGAGCTCGAGGTTGGTCAGCGACGCATCGGTCTGCAGCAGATCAAGCAGGCGCCAGTCGGTGGCGTCGAGTTCCATTAATGAAACGTTAGTTCAATTGAAGCCAATCTATCAACAAATATTTCGATGGTCGCGCGAATGGGTGATTTGTTTCACGAGCACACGGAGAAGTGACGTGATCCCTTCACCGCTGCAGCCTACGATCGCGATCGTTCGTCTTCGAGGAACCCTCCATGTGCGGCATCGTCGGCGCGGTCAGCCAGCGCAACATCGTCCCGGTCCTGATCGAGGGGCTCAAGCGGTTGGAATATCGCGGCTACGACTCGTGCGGCGTCGCGGTGCATCAGCAGGGCATGCTGCGGCGCGCGCGCAGCACGTCGCGCGTCGCCGAACTGCAGGCCGGCGTCGTCCGCGACGAGATCGAGGCCTCGACCGGCATCGCGCACACGCGCTGGGCGACGCACGGCGCGCCGGCGGTGCACAACGCCCACCCGCACTTCTCGCACGGCCCCGGGGCGCCGGCCGGCGCGGCCAGCGGCCGGATCGCGTTGGTCCACAACGGGATCATCGAGAACCACGACGCGCTGCGCGCCGAGCTGAAGCGCCGCGGCTACGTCTTCGACAGCCAGACCGACACCGAGGTCGTCGCCCACCTCGTGCACAGCTTGTACGACGGCGACCTGCTCGACGCGGTGCAGCACGCGCTGCCGCGGCTGCAAGGGGCCTATGCGATCGCGGTGTTCTGCCGCGACGAGCCGCAGCGCGTCGTCGCCGCGCGCCAGGGGTCGCCGCTGGTGCTGGGCATCGGCGACGGCGAGAACTTCGTCGCGTCCGACGCGATGGCGCTGGCCGGCGTCACCGACCAGATCGTCTACCTCGAAGAAGGCGACGTCGTCGACCTGCAGCTCGGCCGCGCGTGGATCACCCACGCCGACGCCAACGGCCGCTACGCCGCGGTCGACCGGCCGGTGCGCACCGTGACCGCGCACAGCGGCGCGGCCGAACTCGGGCCGTACCGCCACTACATGCAAAAGGAGATCTTCGAGCAGCCGCGCGCGCTGGCCGACACGCTTGAAGGCGTGGTCGCCATCGGCCCGCAGCTGTTCGGCGACCGCGCGGCGACGGTGTTCGAGTCGATCGACCGCGTGCTCGTGCTCGCCTGCGGCACGAGCCTTTACGCCGGCATGACCGCGAAGTACTGGCTCGAAAGTCTCGCCGGCGTGCCGACCGCGGTCGAGATCGCCAGCGAGTACCGCTACCGCGACAGCGTGCCCGACCCGCGGACGCTGGTCGTGACGATCACGCAAAGCGGCGAGACCGCCGACACGCTGGCCGCGCTGAAGCACGCCAAGTCGCTCGGCATGGCGCACACGCTGACCGTGTGCAATGTCGCAACGAGCGCGATGGTGCGCGAATGCGAGCTCGCCTACATCACGCGTGCCGGCGTGGAAATCGGCGTTGCCAGCACCAAGGCCTTCACCACGCAGCTGGCCGGCCTGTATTTGCTGACCCTGGCGCTGGCCCAGGTGCGCGGTCGTCTCGACGACGAACTCGAAGCCCGGCACCTGAAGGCGCTGCGTCACCTGCCGGTGGCGCTGCAGGCCGTGCTGGCGCTGGAGCCGCAGGTCATTGCCTGGGCCGAGGACTTCGCGCGCAAGGAAAACGCGCTGTTCCTGGGCCGCGGGCTGCACTACCCGATCGCGCTGGAAGGCGCGCTCAAGCTCAAGGAGATCAGCTACATCCACGCCGAGGCCTACCCGGCCGGCG
>CBDUBX010000203.1:0-4975 GCA_965365495.1 uncultured Burkholderiales bacterium | reverse complement strand
GCGGGGCCGCAATGTCGCCACCGCCGGGTCGAAGGCGGGGCCGCAATGTCGCCACCGCCGGGTCGCCGCCGGCGTCCGCCCGTGCGCCGCCGCTGCGCGACACTTGCGGCTCCCGCGCCCGGACGACCGCCGACCGACCCGACGAAAGCCCATCGATGACGCCGATCACCGTCGCCACTTCGCCCATCGCCGGCCAGCGCCCCGGCACGTCGGGCCTGCGCAAGAAGACCGCGGTCTTCCAGCAGCCGCGCTACGTCGAGAACTTCGTGCAGTCGCTGTTCGACGCGCTGCCCGGCGGCGTCGGCGAGACGCTCGTCGTCGGCGGCGACGGCCGCTGGGGCAACGACCGCGCGATCCAGACGATCGTCCGCATCGCGGTCGCCAACGGCGTGGCGCGGGTGCTCGTCGGCCGCGACGGCATCCTGTCGACGCCGGCGGCCAGCGCGATGATCCGCGCGCGCGGCGCGTTCGGCGGCGTGATCCTGTCGGCCAGCCACAACCCCGGCGGCCCCGACGGCGACTTCGGCATCAAGTTCAACGCCGCCAACGGCGGCCCGGCGCCCGAGTCGCTGACCGAAGCGGTGTACCGGCGCACGCAGCAGATCGAGGCCTACCGCACCGTCGAGGCGCCCGACATCGACCTGACGACGCCGGGCCGCACCGTCGTCGGCGCTGCGGCGGTCGACGTCGTCGACCCGGTCGCCGACCACGCGGCGCTGCTCGAGCGGGTGTTCGACTTCGACGCGATCCACGGCCTGCTGACGCGGCCCGGCTGGCACATGCGCTACGACGCGATGCACGCCGTGACCGGGCCGTACGCCGAGGCGATCCTCGGCCGGCGCCTCGGCGCGCCGCCGGGCAGCCTCGTCAACGCGGTGCCGCTGCCCGACTTCGGCGGCGGCCACCCCGACCCGAACCCGACCTACGCTGCAGAACTCGTCGAGGCGATGTTCGCCAAGGACGCGCCCGACTTCGGCGCCGCCAGCGACGGCGACGGCGACCGCAACATGATCGTCGGCCAGCGCTTCGTCGTCACGCCGAGCGACAGCCTGGCGGTGCTCGTCGCCAACGCCCACCTCGTGCCGGGCTACGCGCGCGGCCTGGCGGGCGTCGCGCGGTCGATGCCGACGAGCCGCGCCGTCGACCGCGTCGCCGCGGCGCTGAACATCCCGTGCTTCGAGACGCCGACCGGCTGGAAGTACTTTGGCAACCTGCTCGATGCCGGCCGGATCACGATCTGCGGCGAGGAAAGCGCCGGCACCGGCAGCGACCACGTGCGCGAGAAGGACGGGCTGTGGGCGGTGCTGTTCTGGCTCAACGTGCTGGCGGTGCGCGGGCTGTCGGTGGCCGACGTCGTCCGCGACCACTGGCGCCACTACGGCCGCAACGTCTACTCGCGCCACGACTACGAAGGCGTCGACGCCGCGGCGGCGAACGCGCTGATCGACGAGCTGCGCGCGCAGCTGCCGTCGCTGCCCGGCCGCGCGCTCGCCGGCAGCACGGTGACGCTCGCCGACGACTTCGCCTACACCGACCCGGTCGACGGCAGTGTGGCCACCGCGCAGGGCATCCGCGTGCTGCTCGAAGACGATTCGCGGCTCGTGTTCCGGCTGTCGGGCACCGGCACCGAGGGCGCGACGCTGCGCGTCTACCTCGAGCGCTACGAGCCCGACCCGACGCGTCACGAGACGCCGGCGCAGGAAGCGCTGGCGCCGCTCGTCGCCGCCGCCGACGCGCTGGCCGGGATCCGCCGTCGACTCGGGCGCGACGCGCCGACGGTCGTCACGTGAGCGCCCCCGCCCGGCCGCTCCGAAGGGGGCGCTCCGTCCCGCTCGGCGGGAGCGAGGGCCGCGGCTCCCGGCCTGCCTGCGCAGGCCGGGACGGCCCGAGCGCCGGACCCGTCCCGGGTCCGGCCGCGCGCAGCGCGGGGGTGCACCAGTGAACGCGCCGGTCGCGGGCGCGACGACGCTGCCGTGGCTGCTGCTGCTCGTCGCCGGGCTGCTCGAAGTGGCATGGGCGATCGGCTTGAAGTACACCGACGGCTACACGCGGCCGCTGCCGACGGCGCTGACGATCGCCGCGATGGTCGCCAGCGTCTGGCTGCTCGGGCTGGCGATGAAGTCGCTGCCGGTCGGCACCGCGTACGCGGTGTGGGTCGGCATCGGCGCGGTCGGCACCGCGCTGCTCGGCATCGTGCTGTTCGCCGAGCCGGCGACCGCGCTGCGGCTGGCGAGCCTGGCGCTGATCGTCGCCGGCATCGTCGGGCTGAAGCTGGCGACGCCGGGCTGACGGCGTCGGCGGCGGATCACGCGCTGCCGCGCACCACCAGTTCGAAGCCGACGTCGACCTGCGGTTCGTCGACCGTTTCGCCGCGCATCAGCTCCAGCAGCATCCGCGCCGCGCGGTCGCCGATCGCCGCGCGCGGCGTGCGCACCGTCGTCAGCGGCGGCAGTGTCTGGTCGCTGCCGGTCAGGTCGTTGAAACCGGCGACGGCAACGCGCTTCGGCACCGCGACGCGCAGCCGCTGCGCGGCGAGCAGCGCGCCCTGCGCGAGGTCGTCGTTGCAGAAGAAGATCGCGTCGACCTTCGGCTCGTGCGCGGCGATCTGCTCGAACATCCGTGCGCCGAGCGCGATCGACGACGGCGCCGGGTCGAGGAATTCGAGCCGCGCATCGTCGACACCGGCGGCCTGCAGCTCGCGCCGCCAGCCGGCCAGCCGCTGCAGCGTCCGCGGGTCGAGCTGCGCGCCGGCGAACGCGATCCGCCGCCGGCCGCGGTCGAGCAGGTGGCGCGTCAGCGCCGCCGCGGCGTCGGTCTGCGAGAAGCCGACGCAGTGCACGCCGGGGTCGTCGCTCAGCTCCATCACGTGCACGCACGGCGCGGCGCAGCGGCGCATCAGCGCGCGCGTGCCGGCGCTGTGGTCGAAGCCGGCGACGATCAGCCCGGCCGGGCGGTGCAGCAGCTGCTCGCGCAGCAGCTGCTCCTCCTCGTCGCGGTCGTAGTGCGTGACGCCGATCAGCGTCTGATACCCCGCCGGGCGCAGCGCGCGCTGCACCGCTTCGAGCAGGTCGACGAACAGCGCGTTGGCCAGCGCCGGAATCAGCACCGCGACGTGCGAGCTGCGCTGCGACGCCAGCGCACGCGCCGCCGGGTCGGGCACGTAGCCGAGACGCTCGGCGGCCGCGCGCACGCGCTCGGCGTAGGCCGGCGTGACCGCGCGTTCGCCGCGCAGCGCGCGCGACACCGTGATCGGGCTGACGCCGGCGGCGCGGGCGACGTCGTCGAGCGTCACGCGGCCGGTCGCTCGGCGCCGGTTCGTCGTCACCGTTCGCGTCGTCACACGGTGCACCGCGTCGGGGCGCGGCGGTTTGCAGCCGGTGCGGCCATGCCGTAGGATAGCGCTGTCCCGCGCGCCGAGCCAGCGATGCACCGCTGGTGCCGTCGTCACGGACGCCCTCCATGCCCGACCCCCGCTCCGAGGCCGTTGCCGACGTCGCCGTCCCGCGACCGGCGGCCGCATCGGCATCGGACAGCGCCGTCCCGCGCCGACCGACGCTGGTCGTGATGGGCGTCGCCGGCTGCGGCAAGACGAGCCTGGCGCAAGCCGTTGCCGCGGCCGAGTCGCTGCCGCTGATCGAAGGCGACGACCACCACAGCGCGGCCAACCGCGCGCGGATGGCCAGCGGCATCGCGCTGACCGACGCCGACCGCGCCGATTGGCTGGCGACGCTGGCGCGGCTGCTGCAGACCCATCCGGACGGCGCGGTGCTTGCCTGCTCGGCGCTGAAGAAGGCCTACCGCGACACGCTGCGCGCCGCGGCGCCGGGGCTGCGTTTTGCGTTCCTCGAGCTGACACCCGACGTCGCCGCCGAGCGCGTCGCCGCGCGCGCGTCGACCGGGTCGCACTTCTTTGCGGCGAGCCTGGTCGCGAGCCAGTTCGCGACGCTCGAGCCGCCGCTGGAAGAGCCCGGCGTGCTGCGCCTGGAAGCGACGCTGCCGCTGGCGCAGTTGCAGCAGCAGGTGCGGCAGTGGCTGCGCGAAGACGGGGCGGCCGCGCGATGACCGATCGCCCGCGCGACCGTCAGGCGGCGACGACGAGCGCCGCGCCCGCGGCACCGGTGCCGCCCGACGTCGCGGCGCAGGTCGCGCCGGCGCCGTCGATCCCGGCGGCGCCGCAACCGCTCTTTCAGCGGCTCGCACTCGCCGCGATGGGGCTGTGCCTGGCGGTGATGGCGACCGCGGTGTTCGTCAACGTCGTGCTGCGCTACGGCTTCGGCAGCGGACTCGCGGCCAGCGAGGAGCTGTCGCGGCTGCTGTTCGTCTGGATGGTGTTCATCGGCGCGACTGCCGCCTACCCGGCCGGCGAGCACATGGCGTTCACGAGCCTGCTGCTGCCGTTGAAACACAAGCCGCGCGCGCTGGCGGCGATGAGCCGGCTGATCCACGCGCTCGTCACGGTCGCCGCCGGCATGGTCGCGTGGGGCGCGTGGCAGCAGGTGCTCGTCGGCCGCGGCGGCATCTCGCCGGTCGTCGGCTATCCGACCGAGTTGCTGCCGCTGCCGGCGTTCCTGTGCGCGGCGACGATCGCCGTGCTCGCGTTCGTCAACCTCGTCCGCGGCAAGGTGGTCGTCGTCGACCGCCACGCCGAACCCGACCGCAAGCCCGAATGAGCGCCGGCCGCCAGCGTCACCTGCCCCGCGCCGTTCGCGCCGCGGACGAAAGCCGTCGATGACGCCCGAAGCCCAGGCCGCCATGTTCTTCGCCGTCGGCATGCTCGGCTTCATGGGCCTGGGCATGCCGATGGCGCTGGCGCTGGTGCTGACCGGTGCCGGCATGGCGTGGCTGCTCGACTTCTGGGACACGCAGCTGCTGGCGCAGAACCTCGTCGCCGGCATCGACAACTTCCCGCTGCTCGCGGTACCGTTCTTCATCCTCGCCGGCGAGCTGATGAACGCCGGCGGCATCAGCCGGCGCA
>CBDUBX010000202.1:0-4983 GCA_965365495.1 uncultured Burkholderiales bacterium | reverse complement strand
GCGGTCGGCGCCTCGATCAGCGTCTTGCCGGGCGCGAGCTGGCGCATGCGGTGCATCAGCCCGTTGTCGGTGGCGACGATGTACGCCGGCGCGTCGCCTTCGACGACCGCGGCGAGCAGCTGCGTCGTGCTGCCGACGACGTCGGCCTGGGCGACGACGCCGGCCGGCGACTCGGGGTGAACCAGCACGCGCGCGTCGGGGTGGTCGCGCTTCAGCAGTTCGAGCTCGAGCGCGCGGAACTCGTCGTGGACGATGCACGCGCCGTTCCACAGCAGCATGTCGGCGCCGGTCTGCTCGCCGATCCAGCGGCCGAGGTGGCGGTCGGGCGCCCACAGCACCTTCTGCCCCTGCGCTTTCAGGTGGTTGACGATCGGCAGCGCGCACGAGCTCGTCACCATCCAGTCGGCGCGCGCCTTGACCGCGGCGCTGGTGTTGGCGTAGACGACGACGGTGCGGTCGGGGTGGGCGTCGCAGAACGCGGCGAAGGCGTCGGGCGGGCAGCCGAGGTCGAGCGAGCAGGTGGCCTCGAGGTCGGGCATCAGCACGCGCTTGGCCGGCGACAGGATCTTCGCCGTCTCGCCCATGAAGCGCACGCCGCAGACGACGAGCGTCGTCGCCGGATGGTCGCGGCCGAAGCGCGCCATTTCGAGCGAATCGGCGACCATTCCGCCGCTGGCCAGCGCGAGGTCCTGCAGGTCGCCGTCGACGTAGTAGTGCGCGACGAGCACCGCGTCGTTGGCCGCGAGCAGCGACGCGGCGCGGTCGCGCAGCGCGGCGCGCTCGGGCGGCGACAGCGGCGGCGGCACGCGCGCCCACGCCTGGTCGGTCGCGCACGCGCCGCGAGCGTCCTGGCGGGTGTAGTCGTAGAGCTGGGTCGGCATCGGCGGTGCGGCTGCGCCTATCGTAGAGCGCTGCGGCAAGTTTGCCGCCTGCGGCGGCGCGGCGCAGCGCGAGGACGGGCGCTGTCGCTGCCGCGACGACCCGAGGCGGCGACCGCAGCGACGACGGCGACGGCGGGCGTCGGCGGGCGACGTCGGGCGACGGGCGACGGGCGACGCGCGACGGGCGACGCGCGACTCGGGCATCGGCGCCGCGCCCGACGCCGCCGCCGCGCGACGGCTACGATGCGCCGCCGCCGTCGCACACGCGGACCGAGCCGCCGAGCCTCGAGGCGGCCCGAGCCGCACCGCCGAATGGCCGTGCCCGACCCGCATCGTCGCGCGACGGGGTCGCCCGACCCCCGACGTTGCGAAAGCGGCGATCCGCCCGCCCCGCGCCCTTGGCTTTTCTATGTCGACGACGACCACCGCCGCCCCGGTCCCGCTGAACCACGATGCGCCGACGATCGGCGTCGTCGCCGTCGCGCACGGGCTGTCGCACTTCTGCCAGCTGATCGTGCCGCCGCTGTTTCCGTGGATCGGCGCGGCGTTCGCGCTGAACAACACGCAGCTCGGCCTGCTGATGACGGTGTTCTTCGGCGTGTCGTTCGCCGGCCAGGCAGCGGCCGGGTTCGTCGTCGACCGCTACGGCGCGACCAAGGTGCTGTTCGGCGGGCTGGCGCTGCTCGGCGTGGCCGCCGCCGGGATGGGCGCGAGCCCGTCGTACGCGGTGCTGCTGGCGTGGATGGCGGTGGCCGGCGTCGGCAACTGCGTCTTCCACCCGGTCGACTACTCGATCCTCAACGCCCGCGTTAGCCAGGCGCGCCTCGGCCATGCCTACGCCGCGCACGGCATCTCGGGCAACCTCGGCTGGGCCGCGGCGCCGGTGTTCGTCGTCGGCATCGCCGGCGTCACCGGGTCGTGGCGCGCGGCGCTGTTCGCCGTCGCCGCGCTCGTCGCCGCCGGCCTGGTGCTCGCGTGGGCGATGCGCCGCTGGCTCGACCACCCGCGCGTCGTCGTCGCGCCGTCGACGTCCGCCGGCGCCGGTCCGGCCGCGGCGTCGGCGTTCGCGTTCCTGCGGCTGCCCGCGGTGTGGACGTGCTTCGCGTTCTTCCTCGTCTTCGCGCTGGCGCTGTCGAGCGTGCAGACCTTCGCGCCGGTCGCCGCCGGCCGGCTGCACGGCGTGACGCCGACGCAGATCGCGGCGTGCCTGTCGATCTACATGGTCTGCGCCGCCGGCGGCATGGTGCTCGGCGGCTGGCTGGTGCGCGACCCGCAGCGCAGCGCGCGCATCGTCGCCGCCGGCTTCGGCGTGTCGGCGACGGTCGCGCTGACGATCGCCTTCGGCAGCTGGTCGGCGGCGGCGGTGCTCGTGCTGTTCGGCGTGATGGGCTTCGGCGGCGGCGTTGCTGGGCCGTCGCGCGACCTGCTCGTCAAGCAGGCGACCCCCGCCGGCGCCACCGGACGCGTCTACGGCGTCGTCTACTCGGGGCTCGACGTCGGCTCGATGGTCGCGCCGCTGGTGTTCGGCGTGCTGATGGACGCCGGCGCCTACCGCGGCGTGTGGTTCGGGCTGGCCGCGGCGCAGTTGCTGCTGATCGGCACCGCGTTCAACGTCAAGCGGCGCTGGCGGCGCCCCGCGGTCGCGCCGGCCTGAAGCGCAGCCGCGCTAGCATCCTTCGGCGACTCCTGCGATGGCGACCCCGGCGACAACCGACCTCTGCGACGCCCACGGCGACGACCCCGGCGTGCGCGTGCTGCCGCCGGTGTTCGCGAGCTACGGCGGCGTTGCCGCGTTCTGCGGCGAAGTGGCCACGGTGCGCTGCTTCGAGGACAACTCGAAGGTCCGCGACGCCGTCGCCGAGCCCGGCCGCGGCCGCGTGCTCGTCGTCGACGGCGGCGCGTCGTTGCGCCGCGCGCTGCTCGGCGGCAAGCTCGCGCGGACGGCCGCGGCCAACGGCTGGGCCGGTGTCGTCGTCGACGGTTGCGTGCGCGACGCCGCCGAGCTCGCGGCGTGCGCCGTCGGCGTGCGCGCGCTGGCGCTGCACCCGCAGGCAACCGTCAAGCGCGGCGTCGGCGAGTCCGGCGTCGCGGTGCAGATCCAGGGCGTGACGGTCCGTCCCGGCGAATGGCTGTGCGCCGACGCCGACGGCATCGTCGTCGCGCCGCGGCCGCTGGCAATCTGAGCCGTCGCCGCCGATGGTCACCAAAGCCCGTGCCGCGCGCAGCGCCCGTCCGGCCGACGCCGGCGAGGCGCCGGTCACCGTCGAATGGGAGGTCGTGCCCGCCGACGCTGGCGACCGGTCGGACCTGCAGGCGATCGCGACGCGCTGCCGGCGGCTCGTCACGCGGCGCGCGCTGTTCGCCGCCGGCGTGTCGATGGTGCCGGTGCCGGGGCTCGACTGGGTCACCGACGTCGGCGTGCTCGTCAAGCTGCTGCCCGAGATCAGTGCCGCGTTCGGCCTCAGCGCGGCGCAGATCGAGCGCCTGGCGCCGGACCGGCGCATCGTCGTCTACAAGGCGATCAGCGCCGGTGGCGGCATGCTCGTCGGCCGCATCATCACGCGCGAGCTGGTGCTGCGGATGGTGCAGATGGTCGGCGTGCGGCTGACGACGCAGCAGGCCGCGAAGTTCGTACCGCTCGTCGGCCAGGCGGTGTCGGGAGCGCTGACCTTCAGCGCGCTGAAATACCTGTGCGAGCAGCACATCCAGCAGTGCCTGGCGGTCGCGCGCCAGCTGCAGCTGCCGGCGCCCGAAAAGGCCGACAAGACACTCTGAAGCGCCTCCTACAATCGCCCGCTCGGTCGGCGGGGCGTAGCGCAGTCTGGTAGCGCATCTGGTTTGGGACCAGAGGGTCGGGGGTTCGAATCCCTCCGCCCCGACCAATCAAATCAACAGCTTGCGCGCGATTCGTGTCGCGGTTTCGCGCTAACGGAATTGCGCGCCTCTAACGGTGGGCCGCGCTTGGCGCACCGATCGCCGCGACTCCAGCGAATCGCCGCCGTCGCCGCTTTCGGTTCCCCGCCGTCGTCCGCGCCGCGTCAGCCGACGGCGACGCGCGGCCAGGTCGGCTCGGCGGCCGCCGCCGGCGCGCGGCGCGACACCGGCGCGATGCCGTCGTCGATCTCGCCGGCGAGGCGCCGCGCGAGGTCGCGCGCGGTGGCGACGAGCCACACGCCGGTGTCGCGCGCGTCGAAACCGTCCTGCTCGAGAAAGCGGTCGGCCGCGCGCGCGGCGGCGTGCAGCTGGTGCGCGCGCACGCGCAGCGTGGCCACGCGTTGCAGCGCGGCGGCGTCGGCCGGTCGGTCGGCGCCCAACCGTGCGATCGCGTCGAGCTCGGCGGCGAGCGCGCTGGCGAGGTCGACCGCCACCGACATCAGCCAGCAACCCGTGTCGCGGTCGGCGGCGGCGTCGCCGGCGCCGAAGTGGTCGGCGGCGTGCGTCGCCGCTCGCAGTTGGTGCGCACGTTCGCCGAGCCGCTTCAGCGCTGCGTCGAGATCGGTCGCGGACGGGCTCGGCAGATCGTCAGGCATGGCGCGCAACCGCAAGGGCATCGGGCGACGGAGGCGGCGATTCTCCGCCGTCGCCGGCGGTGTCGACCCCCGCAAACGAACGGTGCCACGCGCCGCGCAGCAGGTCGCCGACGTCGACGGTCGCCGCCGCCGCGGCGCCGGCCGTCGCGCCACGCGGGTCGGCGGTAGCGGTGCTCGCGACGGCATCGGCGGCGGCGCGCGCAGCGGCCGCTGGCATATCGGCATCGGCGCTGCCAGCGGGGTCGGTTCCGGCGTCGGCGCCACCGGTCACGACGTCGAAGTGGCCGAGCAGCGCGTCGGGAAGGAAGCGGCTGCGCAGCGCGTAGACGTGGCGGTCGCCGTACGTGCGCTGCTGCGTCACGTGAAAGCGCTGCGGCAGCCACAGGCTCAGCGCGTCGCGCGCCCGGGTCATCGCAACGTACAACAGGCGGCGCTCTTCGTCGATGTCGACGGCGCGGCCGGTCGCGAGGTCGGCCGGCAGGCAGCCGTCGACGACGTTCAGCACATGCACCGCGTTCCACTCCTGGCCCTTGGCCGAGTGGATCGTCGACAGCACCAGCCAGTCGTCGTCG
>CBDUBX010000201.1:0-5002 GCA_965365495.1 uncultured Burkholderiales bacterium | reverse complement strand
GGGACGATCGGCTTCAAGTGCGCGACGCCCGAGCTCGTGCAGCGCTTCCACGACACCGCGCTTGCCCACGGCGGCGCGTCGATCGAAGACCCGCCGGGGCTGCGCTCGCTGGCGATCGGCGCGCTGTTCCTGGCCTACGTGCGCGACCCCGACGGCAACAAGCTCTGCGCGCTGCACCGGCCGAAGCCGCCGGCAGCATGATGCGCAGCAGGGCGGCGTTGTGGCGGCGGCCTACGGCAGCGCGGGGGCGAGTGCTGTCTCGCGCGCCGGCAGCCGGATCTGGTCGCCGACGCTGAACTGGTAGTCCTCGAACACGTGCTGCGCGGCGAGCAACTGGTAGCTGCCGTCGGCACGGCGCAGCGACGTGTCCTTCAGCCGCGACGCCGACTGGCCGCAGGTCCAGATCGCGAAATTGCGCATGTGCGTGCACAAACACGTCTTGTCCTTCACCGACACGCGGCGCGCGTCGGGTTGGGCGGCCACGGTTTCGTTGTACGCGGTGATGTACGCGCAGCGGCCGTTGGCGTCGAGGAGGTAGCCGTAGGCCTCGCAGTTGGGCCGGATGCCGTCGCCGATGCCGGGGCTTGCCTTGATCATCCGCATCGGGTAGCCGGTCGGCGAGATCTGGTTGACCTCGATGTCGTCGTCTTCGGCCTTGAAATACTCCTGCTTGACGTCGTCGGGCAGGCCGCACTCGCGCGTCACGGTGAAGCGCGTCGCCACCTGCACGCCGGCCGCGCCGGCTTCCAGGTATCGCACCGCGTCGCTGCCGGTGAAGATGCCGCCGGCGGCGATCAGCGGGATGTCGAGCGACTCGTTTTGCAGGTACTGCCGGATCTCGGCGACGATCGTCGCCAGGTCGTGCTGCGCCCAGTCCATGCCGAAGCCGAGGTGGCCGCCGGCGAGCGGGCCTTCGACGACGATGTAGTCGGGCAAGCGATCGAGCCGCGCGTTCTTCTTCAGGAACAGCTGCAGCGCGCGCAGCGACGACACGATGATGCCGAGCTTGGCGTCGCGGAACCGCGGGTGGTCCTCGATCAGCGCGAAGCTGCCGAGGTGCAGCCCCGCGGCGAGCGTGATGCCGTCGATGCCGGCGTCGAGCGCCGCGCTCATCCGCACGCGCAGGGTCTCGCGCGGCGAATTCATCGTCAGCTTCTCCATGCAGTTGATGAAGATCTGACCGCCGCCGCGCTTGCGCGCCATCGTGCCTTCGACGTGCAGCCGCGTCGCCTCGGCGAGCTGGCCGAGGTCGAACTTCACGCCTTCGCGGTGTTCGGCCTCGGCGTACTTGTACAGCGCCTGTTTGGCCTTGACGTACTTGGTCTTGTAGCGCCGGTCGGCGACGGTCGGGATCATCGCGTCGGAGATGTGGCCGACGCCGCCGAGCCGCGCGGCCTCGAGCGCGAGGTCCGACGACGAGATGTCGACGCCCATGCCGCCGATGACGAGCGGGACCAGCTCGATGCGGCCCAGTCGCATGCGGAAGTCGTCCAGTCGTTTCATCTCGGCCCTTCGCGACCCGCGCCTAGAGCGACGGCCGAGGCGACGGCGACGGCGTCGGCGCGGTCGGTGGTAGGCCGTGTTGGACTCGAACCAACGACCAAAGGATTATGAGTCCTCTGCTCTGACCAGCTGAGCTAACGGCCCGTTGCCGCCGCGTCGCGGAAGGCGCCGATTCTAGGTTCGCGACGCCTGCGACGACGGCCTCGCGCGCGGTCAGGAGCCGCTGCGCGGCGCCGGCGCCACGACCACCGGCGCCTTCGTCACGCGCACCTTGCTGCCGGTCGACACCACGATCACCGGGTCGCCGGCGGCGAACGTTTCTTCGCCGCGCGCTTGCACCACCGCGCGGCGTTCGCCGTTGCGCAGCTGCACGAGGATCTCGACCGCGTCCTCGCGCGTCGCCGCGCGTTCGGTGGCGTTGCCGATCACGCCGCCGATCACCGCGCCGATCACGCCGACCGCGGCGGCTTCGCGCCGCCCGCCGACGCTCGACCCGGCGATGCCGCCGACGACGCCGCCGGCTGTCGCGCCGATGCCGCTTTGCGAGCCGTCGACGACGACCGAACGCGTGGAGAGCACGACCGCGTCGACGACCGTCGACAGCCGCTGCGCGTCGTCGCGCGAGACGACGTCGGGGCTGCTCGTCGCGCAGCCGGCGACGACGGCGGACACGGCGACGAGCGCCGCGGCAAGGGTGCGAAGGCGGGTCATGGCAGGACTTCCAGGCGAGTGGAGGGGCGGCGGGAGACGGCGGCGCAGCGCCGGTGACGCGTGCGGCCGTTTCCCGAACCGCGGACGCGGATTGTCGTCGTGCCGCCGTGCCGACGCGCGGCAGGGGTTAGCCGTGCAGCCGCGAGCTGCGCGGCACCGACGCCAGCAGGAAGTCCATCTGGTCGGCGACGATGCGCCGGCCGCGGAGGATCATGTCCTCGTGCAGGCTCGGCACGTACGGCAGGTACAGCAGCGTCATCCGCGCTTCTTCCGGAAGCCGGTTGCCCTTGCGGCCGTTGCACGCGCGGCACGCGGTGATGCAGTTCATCCACTGGTCGGTGCCGCCGCGGCTGACCGGGACGATGTGCTCGCGGGTCAGCGCGTCGGCGTGGAAGCGGCCGCCGCAATAGGCGCAGAAGTGGCGGTCGCGGATGAACAGCTTGGGGTTGGACAGCGTCGGCGACGTGCGCCAAGCGCGGCTCGGCACCGCGCCGCGCACCGCGACGATCGGGTGGACCTCGATCCGGCTCATCCGCCCGGTGGCGCGCTGCCAGCCGCCGCGCAGCACGTGCAGCGTGTCGCCCAGCGTCCATGCGACCGCGTCGCTCGCGTAGAGCACGGCCGCGTCGCGCGCCGATATCCAGTCCTGCGGCCGGCCGGAAACGTCGAGCTGCAACACTTCCATGGGAGCGGAAGCGTACCCGATGCGGTCGGCACGACGCCAAGCCGCCGCCGGCCGCGCCGGCGCCGCGCGGGCACGGCTGACGGCGGCGACGGGCGCGGCGGACCTCGTTGCGCCCGATCGCGGCGCACGGCTCCCGCTATATGACGCCGTCGGAAGTCGGCACGACAGCCGGGCGCGGCGAACGGTTTAGGGTCTACCCCTGAATAAAAGAACGACCGTTCGTTTTATTCTGCGCGCCGTGCGTGCGCTGTCCCCACCGACCCCTGCCTTCGACGAAGCGGCAAGCGACCCGCGTCGCGCTTCGAAGGCCGCGCCGAAAGGCCAGCAGACGCGCACCGCGATCCTCGACGCTGCGCTCGGGCTGGCGTCGCACATCGGCCTCGAAGGGCTGTCGATCGGCGCGCTGGCCGACGTCGCGCGGATGAGCAAGTCGGGCGTCTTCGCGCACTTCGGCTCACGCGAGGAGCTGCAGATCTCGGTGATCCGCCACTACCACTCGCGGTTCGAAGAGGAGGTGTTCGCGCCGGCGATGCGCGAGCCGCGCGGGCTGCCGCGGCTGCGCGGGCTGTTCGAGCGCTGGATCCGCCGCGTGTCGGTCGAGCGCGACGCCGGTTGCATCTACATCAGCGGCGCGGTCGAGTTCGACGACCGGCCGGGCCCGGTGCGCGACGCGCTGGTGACGATGGTGCGCGATTGGCACGCCGCGCTGGCGCGGGCGATCCGATTGGCGATCGACTGCGGCCACCTGCGCGCCGACACCGACGCCGCGCAGCTGCTGTTCGAGCTGCACGGACTGATCCTCGCGCTGCACCACGACGCGCGCTTTCTCGTCACGTCCGACGCTCCCGACCGCGCGCGCGCCGGCTTCGAACGCGTGATCGCCGCCGCCGCCGCGCGCGGCGGCGGCCGGCTCGGTGACGCTTGACCGCTTCCGTCCTTCCGTTCCCCGTCCCAGGAGTTCTGCCATGCCCCGCTACACCCCGCCGTTGCGCGACCTGCAGTTCGTGCTGCACGAGCTGCTCGACGTCGCCGGCGCTTACGCCCGGATGCCGCGCCACGCCGAAGTCGACCGCGAGACGATCGACGCGGTGCTCGAGCAGGCCGGCACCTTCGCCGCCGAGGTGGCGTTCCCGCTCAACGCCAGCGGCGACGCCGAGGGCTGCACGCTCGACCCGAAGACCCACGAGGTGCGCGCGCCGAAGGGCTTCCGCGACGCCTACGCGACCTATGTCGAAGGCGGCTGGCCGGCGCTGAGCTGCGACCCCGCGTACGGCGGCCAGGGGCTGCCGGTGGTGCTGAACCAGTGCCTCTACGAAATGCTGAACTCGGCCAACCAGGCGTGGACGATGTACCCGGGGCTGTCGCACGGCGCCTACGAGTGCCTGGCCGCGCACGGCACGCCCGAGCAGCGTGCGCAGTACATGCCCAAGCTCGTGTCGGGCAAGTGGACCGGCACGATGTGCCTGACCGAGGCGCACTGCGGCACCGACCTCGGGATGCTGCGGACGAAGGCCGAGCCGCTGGCCGACGGCGGCTATGCGCTCACCGGGCAGAAGATCTTCATCAGCGCCGGCGAGCACGACCTCGCCGACAACATCGTCCACCTCGTGCTCGCGCGGCTGCCCGACGCGCCGCCGGGCAGCAAGGGGATCTCGCTGTTCGTCGTGCCGAAGTACCGCGTCACCGACAGCGGCGGCATCGGCGAGCGCAACGCGATCCGCTGCACCGCGCTCGAGGACAAGATGGGCATCCACGGCAACGCGACGTGCCAGCTCGACCTCGACGGTGCGCACGGCACGCTCGTCGGCGAGCCGCATCGCGGGCTGCAGGCGATGTTCGTGATGATGAACGCCGCGCGCCTCGGCGTCGGCAACCAGAGCCTCGGGCTGATCGAGGTCGCCTACCAGAACGCGGTCGACTACGCGCGCGAGCGCATCCAGATGCGCAGCCTGTCGGGGCCGAAAGACCCGGGCCAGCCGGCCGACCGCATCATCCACCACCCCGACGTGCGCAAGATGCTGCTCACCGCGCGCGCCTACGCCGAAGGTGGCCGCGCGCTGGCGTGCCACATCGCGCTGCTGATCGACCGCGAACTGTCGAGCG
>CBDUBX010000200.1:0-5032 GCA_965365495.1 uncultured Burkholderiales bacterium | reverse complement strand
GCCGGTGGCGGTGAGCACCAGGTCGCCCAGCCCCGACAGGCCCATGAACGTCTCGCCGCGCGCGCCGAGCGCCAGGCCGAGCCGCGTCATCTCGGCCAGACCGCGGGTGATCAGCGCGGCGCGCGCGTTGAGCCCGGCGCCGGGCAGGCCGTCGAGCACGCCGGTGGCGATCGCCAGCACGTTCTTCACCGCGCCGCCGACCTCGACGCCGACGATGTCGTCGGACGCGTAGACGCGCAGCGCGTCGGCGTGGAACGCGGCGACCGTCGTCGCCACGAGGTCGGCGTCGCTGCTCGCCGCGACCAGCGCCGTCGGCTGGCCGCGCGCGACCTCGACCGCGAACCCCGGCCCCGACAGCACGCCGCAGCGCCGCCCCGGGCGCACCTCGACCGCGACTTCGTGGCCGAGCGCGCCGCTGCCGGCTTCGAAGCCCTTGCACAACCACACCACCGCGCGGTCGTCGGCGATCGCCGCGAGCTGCTCGCGCAGACCCGCCATCGGCGTCGCGACGACGGTCAGGCCGTCGGCCGCGTGGGCGAGCGCGGCGTCGCGGTCGGCGGTGACTTGCAGCGCCGGCGGCAGCGCGATCTCGGGCAGCCGCAGCGCGTTGCGCTGCTCGCGCCGCATCGCGTCGGCTTGCAGCGCGCTGCGCGTCCACAAACAGACGTCGCCGCGCGCCGCCGCGGCGACCGCCAGCGCCGTGCCCCACGCGCCGGCGCCGAGGATCGCGATCTTCATCGCGGGTCGGCCGCTGCGGTGGGCCGCCGGCGCGGCGTCGACGTCGACGACGCCTTCAGTTCGCCCCGGTGATGATCCGCGAGCCGCCGTTGCCGTTGGCCTGCGCCGCGGCAGCGGCCTGCTGCTGCGCCTCGAACATCGCCTGGAAGTTCACTTCGGTCAGCAGGATCGGCGGGAAGCCGGCGCGCGTGCAGACGTCCGAGACGATCGCCCGCAGGTACGGGTAGATCATCTGCGGGCAGACGATGCTGAGGATGCCCTTCATCTGCTCGTCGGGCACGTTGCGGATCTCGAAGATGCCGGCCTGCTTGGCTTCGATGAGGAACAGCACCTTGTCCTTGACCTTGGTCGTCACCGTCGCGGTGACCGTGACCTCGAAGATGCCGTCGGCCACCGGGCCAGCGGCCATGCCGAGATTGATCTCGACCTGCGGCTGCACCTGGTCGAGCAGGATCTGTGGCGAATTCGGCTGCTCCAGCGACAGGTCCTTCAGGTACATGCGCTGGATCTGGAAGACGGGGGTCGCGTCGTCGGCCATGGAGGGTTCCAAAGAAAGTGGGGCGGCGAAAAAAACCCGCCGCCGACGGCGACGGGTGAGCCGCGGATTATCGCCCGCGGCGCTGCGGCGTCCGGGTGCCGCGCAATGCGGCGTGCGGCATCGTGCGCGGCGCCGCCACGGCCCCGGGGCGCGCGCGGCGCGGCGGGTGGATTCGTGCGTGGCGCCGGTGCCTCGTCACGCGCCGGCGAGCAGCGGCACCAGGCCGCCGCGCTGGTCGAGCGCGACGAGGTCGTCGCAGCCGCCGACGTGGTGCTCGCCGATGAAGATCTGCGGCACGGTGCGCCGCCCGGTCAGCGCCACCATCTGCGCCCGCGCCGCGGCGTCGTAGTCGATGCCGATCTCGTCGATCGCCGTCACGCCGCGCGCCTTCAGCAGCGCCTTGGCGCGCCAGCAATACGGGCACGACTGCGTCGTGTAGATCCTCACCGCCGGCATGCGCCCTCCGTCGTCGTTGGCGAAAGGCGCCGATTCTGCGACGGGTCGCGCCTCGGCGCTGCCCGGTCGTTCGGGCATCGGGTGTCGGGCGTCGAAGTCGTCGCCTTCGACTGCGGCAGACGCGCTATTCGCGCACCAGCCGCAACGCCATGCCGTCGAATTCGCCGGTGAGCGTGCGGTCGTCGACGCGCTGCAGCTGGGCGTTGCCGTCCTTGCAGCCGGTCAGCACGGCCGAGCGCTGGATCACGAAGCGCAGCGTCGTTTCGGTCGCTTCGGTCACGGCAATCGGTGCCTCGCGCCCGGCGCACGGGTTGTTGCGCTGCTGGACGTCCATCTGCCAGCGCCCGCCGCGGTCGGCGATGACGACCGTGCCGTCGCGCGCCACGCCGTTGCGCGCGGTGTATTCGGCCTTCCACTTCCCGTCGTACGTGGTCGGCGCCTGCGCCAGCGCCACGGTGGCCGCACAAGCGGCGCCGGCGGCCAGCCAGCGGTTTGACCTTTTGTTCGCCATTTCGCCTCCGTCGACCCTGACGATTCCGCCGCCAGCGTAGCCGAACGACGGTCGAAGAGGATCCACCCGGGTTCGGGGCCCACCCGCGGGCGGGCCGGTGGGCCTCTTGCGCCGTCAATACCGCACCCGCGCCAGATAGCTGCGCTGCGCCGCGTCGACCGCCTGTCCCAGCGTGACGATGCCGCCGGCAGCGAGCAGCGGCAGCAGCTTGACGAAGACCTCGGCGGTGACGATCGCGTCGCCCAAAGCGGTGTGGCGGCCGATCACGGCGACGCCGAGCCGCGCGGCGATCGCTTCGAGCCCGTGCGATTCCTGCTGCGGGTGGACGACTGCCGACAGCAGCAGCGTGTCGAGCACCGGCTGGTCGAAGCGCACGCCGCTCGCCGCCTCCTTCAACTGCAGGAAGCGCAGGTCGAACGCGGCGTTGTGGGCGACGAGCACCGTGTCCTGCGCCCACGCGTGGAACGCCGGCAGCACCGCGTCGATCGTCGGCTTGCCGGCGACCATCTGCGGCGTGATGCCGTGAATCGGGATCGTCGCCGCGGGGATCGGCCGTCGCGGGTCGACGAGCTGGTCGAAGGTCTCGCCGCGCAGCACCTTGCCGCCGACGACGCGGATCGCGCCGATCTGGATGATCTCGTCGCCGGCCGACGGCTGCAGCCCGGTGGTCTCGGTGTCGAACACCGTGCAGACGAGGTCGGCGAGCGGTGTGGCCGCGTCGACGCCGCCGCGGCCGGCGGTGGCGAACAGGTCGAAGTCGTAGAACTCGGGCCGGCTGTCGTGGTGCAGCAGCGCCGCGGCTTCGAGCGGCGCGGTCGGCGCGGCCAGCGGCAGCGAGAAACGGAAGAACGCCTCCTGCCGCGCGCGCGCGCGTTCGAACCACACCGCGCCGCCGTGGCGGTCGACGACGTCGCGCACCGTCAACGCCGACGTCTCGCCGCCGGCGCGGATCGGCTCGGTCTCCCACGCGGTCACGGTCTCGGTGCTCATCGCCTGCACCGGCCAGACGAGGTCGAGCTGTGCGCGGCTGTCGGGCCCGGCGGCCAGCCGCAGCCGCAGGCGGCGGATGTCGTATTCGTCCGCCAGCCGGCCCGCCAGGTGCAGCAGCGCCTGCAGCAGCGAATAGCTGTCGACGCGCAGCCACAGCTGGGCGTCGATGTCGGTCGCCGCGACGCGCGTGTCGAGCGTGGCCTGGATGCGCTGCGCCGCGGCGGCGACGAAGTCGGCGCCGAGCATGTCTTCGAGCGGCCAGCGCGTCTTCAACGCGCGCAGCCCGGTCGCCGCCGCGGCATTCAGCCGCGCGGCCATCGCGCCGATCTCGTCGCGGACGACACCGAGCAGACGCGCGCGCGCCGGCGCGTCGAGCGCCGCGTCGTCGAGCCGGTCGACCGCGGCCTGCAGCGTGCCGAGCGCGCTGCGGTTGTCCTCGGTCAGCGCGTGCAGCAGGCGTTCGCGGTCGGCGTCGTCGGCGACGTCGCGGGTGATGTTGTCGACCATCAGCACGAAGCCGTTCAGCGGGGCCGCGGCGTCGACGACGCCCGGCGCCGCATCGGCGGTGGCCGCCGCCGCCGCGCGCACCGGCGCGAGTTGCACGCGCAGCAGCTGGCCGCCGCGGGTTGCGGTGACGAACTGTGCCGACGGGTGCTGCGCGCCGCGCGCCAGCCGCTGCTGCACCGATTCGAGCGCGTGCGAAATCAATCGTCGATCGAGCACCGCGTAGATGCTGCGGCCCAGGCCGAGCGGCTCGGCGCCGCCGATCGCCGTTGTCGCGGCGCCGCCCAGCGCGGTGACGAGCGCGCGGAACTGCAGGCGCGCGCGGGCGTTGAACAGCAGCACGCGGCCGTCGAGGTTGCAGACGACGATGCTCTGCGTCAGCTCGGCCATCAGCGCGGCGAGGCGGTTGCGTTCCTGCGCGACATCGCGACTGGCGTCGGCGACCTGGCGCGCGACGTCGTGGCGCAGCGCGTCGCGCTGGCGAACGAGCGCATTGACCGCGGCGGCGAGCGCGCGTTCGCCGACCGGACCGGTCGGCGGCAGCTCGCGCCGCACGTCGGTGTTGGCGAGCGCCTGCAGCTGCTCGGCGATGCGCCCCGGCCCGCCGGCAACGCGCCGCCACGCGCGCGCTGAAATCGCGCCTGCCGCGGCGCTGGCGGCGAGCCAAGCGACAACGACGAGCGGCAGTTGCGGCTGCACCGCCGCCCACACCGCCTGCCGCGCGCCGTCGTCGAGCGCCGCGCCGACGAGCGCCGCGACCGCCGCGCCCACCGCGGCGAGCAGCGCCGCCGGCGCCACGGCCACGGCCCACGTGGTGGCGTCGACGGCGGCACGGCGCCGCGCCGCACCGGAGCCGCCGCGGTGCGCGGGCTCGCTCGTCGTCGGGCGGCGCGCGGCGGCGCCGCGAGGGTCGTCCACCGCGGTCTCCTCGCGGCGGTCGTGCGCCGCCGTCGTGGTCGGGTTCGACGGCGATGCTGGCACAGCCGGCCGGCGCGACGCTTACGCCGGCGGCGGCGGCGGTGGCGGCGGCGGCGTCGACGGCGTCGGCGGCGTCGGCGGCGTCGGCGGCGGCGTCGGCGGCGTCGGCGGCATTGGCGGCACCGGTGGCGGCGCGGCGTCGAGCGCGGCGCGCAGCGCATCGAGCGCGTCGTCGCCGGCGTAGTGGCGCGACGCGCCGACGGCGTCCCACAGCGTGACCGTCGGCACCGCGACGACGCCGGCGGCGCGCGTCGCCGCGACCGATGCGCGGCGCTCGGCCTCGGGCCACGCGGCGCGCTGCGCGGCGTCGCGCAACC
>CBDUBX010000199.1:0-5033 GCA_965365495.1 uncultured Burkholderiales bacterium | reverse complement strand
GTCGCCCGCCGGCCTGCCGACGAAGCGTGCGGCCGCGGGGTTGAACAGCGTGTAGGCGCCGCCGGGGTCCTGCGCGAAGATCGCGTCGTCGGAGCTGTCGGCGATCGCGGCCAGCAGCCCGAGCACGCGCAACCGTTCCTCGCGCTCGCGCCATTCCGCCTCGGCCTGTGCCAGCCGCCGCCGCTGGAGCGCGGTGAAGTACACGCCGGCGGCGATGAACAGCGCCAGCACCGCCGACAGCGCGATCCACGCCGCCTCCTTCCACGCCGCGGCGTAGAGCTCGGCGCGGTCCATCGTCGCCAGCAGCAGCCAGTCGGTGTCCGGCACCGCGCGCGTCACGCCGAACGCCGTCTGGCCGTGGAGGTTGAGCCCTTCGAACGCCGCCGCCGAACCCGCGCCGGCGCGCAGCGCCTGCATCGCCAGGCCGCGCGGGTCGTCGTCGGCGACCTGCGCGGTCTCGACGCCGAGCGGCGGCCCGGCGAGGTAGGTCGGCGCCGCGCCGTCGCGGCGGATCAACAGCACGCGGCCGCTCTGGGTCGGCACCGGCCAGGTCTGCAGCCGCGCCGGCAGCGCGTGGGCGCCGAACAAGTGCAACACAAGCAGCGCGGGCGCGACGCCGGCGGGTGCGTCCGGCGTCGCGCGGCCACGCAGCGGCACGACGAATGCGGTGTGCAGCCGCCGGCCGTCGCGCGACGGGCCGACGCGGCCGACGTCGCCGCCGGCGGCGATCCGCGCCAGTTTCGCAGCGTCGATCGGCGGCGCGGTCGGGGTGTCCGGGTCGCTGGCCAGCAGCGTTCCGCCGGTGTCGACGACGGTCGCGGTGTCGAACGGCGATGCGTCGACGAGGGCGCGCAGCCGCGCGTGGACTTCGGCGGTCGGTGCCGTGCCGCGGCCTTCGGTCAGTTGCGCGGCGAAATCGTTCTGCACGCCGGCGGCGACGGTTCGCGCCGCGCCGCTGCGGTCGATCAGCCACTCGCCGATCAGCTGCACCTTCAGGTCGGCCACGGCGTCGAGCCGCGCCAGCTCCACGCGGCGCTGGCGCTCGACGCCGGCGAAGAGCGCAAAGGCCGCCAGCGCGCCGACGATGACGACGACCAGCGTCAGCCGCCGGCCCATCGACCGCGGCACGGCGCTGGCGGCCGGGGCCGCAGCGGCCGGCGCACGGGCGGCACGCCGCAGCAGGCCGTACAGCAGCGCCGCCGTCACGGCGACGAAGCACCAGCCCTTGATCGCCCCGGCCAGTGCGAGGTCGGCCGCCGGCACCAGCGCCTCGAGTGCGCGGTCGGACAGCAGGATCCACAGCGCTGCCGCGGCGGCGTAGACGAGCGCGACCCGCAGCGGCGACGCCTTCGCGGCGGCCGCCGCGGGGTCGGTGGGGTGGGGAGGGCGGCGGCTCATGCGTCGGCCCGGCGCTGCTCCCCGCCGCCCATGCGGCGCAGCGGCGCCGGCCGCCGCGCAGCGTACTCGGCAGCGGGTCAGCTCGCGAAGGCCCAGGCTCCCTGGTACAGCGCGAGCAGCATCGCGCTGACGAAGACATTGGCCGCCACGTGGCGCTGCCCCTGGTCGATGCGGATGCCCAGCCGCACCGAGATGCAGCCCCAGGCGATGACGACGAGCATCGCGCCGGCGTCGGCGGCGCCGAACCCGGCGACGACCTGGCGGGCGATGGCGACCGCCAGCACCCACAGCCCGACGGCCATCACCGCCGCGCCGGTGAGCTCGTCGGCGGTCGGCTTGCGCAGCGTGATTCCCAGGACTTTCATGACGGAACGGGCGAATTCGAAACGACGGTCACTAGCGTATTCGCCGTGCCGCGCCGTGGTCTTGCGAAATCACAAGCGAAGCCGGCGCATATCGCGGGGATGGCAGGGGTCGCCACGCCGCCGCTCGGGTGCGTGGGCGCCAGCGGTGCGCCGCGACGGTGGTCCGTAGAATCGCGCCGCGCCGCCGCCAACGACCGACCCCGCATGCCGACCCCCCGCCGCGCCGTGGACGCGAACGCCGAGCCCGCCGCCGGCGCCGAGGCGTCGCCGCGGGTGTTGAAGAAGTATCCGAACCGGCGCCTCTACGACACCCGCAGCAGCAGCTACGTGACGCTGGCCGACGTCAAGCAGATGGTGCTCGACGGCGCCGAGTTCGAGGTGCGCGACGCGCGCAGCGGCGACGACCTGACGCGCAGCATCCTGCTGCAGATCATCCTCGACGAGGAATCGGCCGGCGTGCCGATGTTCAGCGCGCGCACGCTGAGCCAGATCATCCGCTTCTACGGCCACGCGATGCAGGGGCTGATGGGTACGATGCTCGAGCAGAACATGGCCGCGTTCGCCGAGCTGCAGGGGCAGTTCCTCCACGGCAGCCAGGGGCTGTACGACCCCAAGCACCTGAGCCCGGAGACGTGGGCGCGGTTCCTCGGCGCGCAGGCGCCGGCGCTGCAGCAGCTGATGGGCAGCTACGTCGAGAACAGCCGCGCGCTGTTCGAGCAGCTGCAGCCGGGCAGCGGCCTGTTCCCCGGGCTGCCGAAGTTTCCGCCGCCGCCGCAGAAGTAGCCGTGCCTCGCGGCGTGTCGGCGGCGCCGGCGCGGCCGGCGACAATCGCGCGATGGCCGCCATGCCCGCCGCTCCGACCGTCGGTTTCGTCTCGCTCGGCTGCCCGAAGGCGCTGACCGACGCCGAGCTGATCGTCACGCGGCTGGCCGCCGAGGGCTACCGCACGACGCGCAGCTACGCCGACGCCGACGTCGTCGTCGTCAACACCTGCGGCTTCATCGACGACGCGGTCAAGGAAAGCCTCGACGCGATCGGCGAGGCGCTGGCCGCCAACGGCCGCGTCATCGTCACCGGCTGCCTCGGCGCGCGCACCGACGCCGGTGGCGCGTCGCTCGTCGGCGCCGTCCACCCGAAAGTGCTCGCGGTGACCGGGCCGCACGCCGCCGCCGAGGTGCTCGACGCGGTCCACCGCCACGTGCCGAAGCCGCACGACCCCTACGTCGACCTCGTGCCGCCGGCCGGCATCAAGCTGACGCCGAAGCACTACGCCTACCTGAAGATCAGCGAGGGCTGCAACCACCGCTGCACGTTCTGCATCATTCCGCAGCTGCGCGGGCCGCTGGTGTCGCGGCCGATCGGCGACGTGCTCGGCGAGGCGCGCGCGCTGTTCGCGTCGGGCGTCAAGGAGCTGCTGGTCGTCAGCCAGGACACCAGCGCCTACGGCGTCGACGTGCGCTACCGCAGCGGTTTCTTCGACGGCCGGCCGGTGAAGACGCGCTTCGTCGACCTCTGCGAGCAGCTCGCGCGGCTCGCCGAGCCGTTCGGCGCCTGGGTGCGGCTGCACTACGTCTACCCGTACCCGCACGTCGACGACGTGCTGCCGCTGATGGCCGCGGGCGGCGTGCTGCCGTACCTCGACGTGCCGTTCCAGCACGCCGACCCCGGCGTGCTGCGGCGGATGCAGCGCCCGGCGAGCGGCGAGCGCAACCTCGAGCGGCTCGACCGCTGGCGCGCGCGGTGCCCGGAGCTCGTCGTGCGCTCGACGTTCATCGCGGGCTTCCCCGGCGAGACCGAAGCCGAGTTCGAAGCGCTGCTCGACTTCGTCCGCGCGGCGGGCATCGACCGCGCCGGCTGCTTCGCGTACTCGCCGGTCGACGGCGCCGCGGCCAACGACCTCGGCGCGCTGCTGCCGGCGCACGAACGCGAAGCGCGGCGCGCGCGCTTCATGGCCGTCGCCGAGGAGGTGTCGTGCGCCAAGCTCGCGCGGCGCGTCGGCGCGACGATGCAGGTGCTCGTCGACGACGCGCCGGCGCTCGGCCGCCGCGGCGGCGTCGGCCGCAGCTACGCCGACGCGCCGGGCATCGACGGCCAGGTGCGGCTGCTCGCGCCGACGAAGGCGTCGGTGTCGCTGCGCGCGGGGTCGTTCGCCCGCGCGCGGATCGTCGCCGCCGACGGCCACGACCTCGTCGGTCAGCCGGTCTGACACCGCCGTTTCAGCGCCGCGGACCGATGGCGACCGACCCGCAGCTCGCGACCGAGCTGATCCACCACCCGTACACGCCACCGGCGGGCTTCGCCGCGCCGCAGCCGGCGGTGCACAAGGCGAGCACGGTGCTGTTCGCCGACACGAAGGCGCTGCTGGCGCGCGACTGGCGCCGGCGCGACGCCTACACCTACGGGCTGCACGGCACGCCGACGACGTTCACGCTCGAGGAGCGCATCGCGACGCTCGAAGGCGGCACGCGCTGCCTGCTCGCGCCGAGCGGTCTGGCGGCGATCGCCCTCGTCGACCAGGCGCTGCTCGCCGCCGGCGACGACGTGCTGCTGCCGCAAAACGTCTACGGCCCGAGCCGCGAGTTCGCTCGCCACGAACTCGCGCGCTGGGGCATCGCGCACCGCGAGTACGACGCGATGGACGCGGCGTCGCTGGCGGCGGCGATCGGCGAGCGCACGCGGCTCGTCTGGCTCGAGGCGCCGGGGTCGGTGACGATGGAGTTTCCCGATCTGCCGGCGCTGGCCGCCGCGGCGCGGTCGCACGGCGTGACGACCGCGCTCGACAACACCTGGGGCGCCGGCGTCGCGCTGCGCGGCTTCGACCACGGGGTCGACGTCGTCGTGCAGGCGCTGACGAAGTATCCGAGCGGCGGCGGTGACGTGCTGATGGGGTCGGTGGTGACGCGCGACGCGGCGCTGCACGAGCGGATCCAGCTGACGCACATGCGGCTCGGGATCGGCGTGTCCGGCAACGACGCCGAAGCGGTGCTGCGATCGCTGCCGACGCTGCCGCTGCGCTACGCCGCGCAGGACGCGACCGCGCGCGAGCTCGCGGCGTGGCTCGCCGGCCGTGCCGAGATCGACCGCGTGCTGCACCCGGCGGTCGCCGGCTCGCCGGGACACGACCACTGGCGCGCGGTGTGCACCGGCGCCGCGGGGCTGTTCTCGGTGACGTTCGCCGGCGGTCCGCCCCGCGAGCGCGTCCACGCGTTCGTCGACGCGCTGCGGCTGTTTCGCATCGGCTACTCGTGGGCCGGGCCGGTCAGCCTGGCG
>CBDUBX010000198.1:0-5064 GCA_965365495.1 uncultured Burkholderiales bacterium | reverse complement strand
CGGGTCGAGCAGCGCGCTGGCGTCGGCCTACGGCATCGCGGTGACGATCGACATGGCGATCACGACGGTGATGACGTTCTTCGTCGTACGGTGGGCCTGGAAGCTGCCGCTGCCGCTGTGCATCGCCGCGACCGGCGTGTTCTTCGCGATCGACGTCGTCTTCCTCGGTGCCAACCTCGTCAAGGTGCTCGACGGCGGCTGGTTCCCGCTGGTCATCGGGGCGGCGATGTTCACGCTGATGGTGACGTGGAAGCGCGGCCGCCGGCTGCTCGCGATGCGCCGGCGCGAGGACTCGATCTCGCTCGACCTGTTCCTCGAATCGATCTTCGTCAGCCCGCCGGTGCGCGTGCCGGGCACCGCGGTGTTCCTCGGCGCCGAGTCCGGCGCGGCGCCGTACGCGCTGCTGCACAACCTGAAGCACAACAAGGTGCTGCACGAGCAGAACCTGTTCGTGACCGTGCTGCACCACGAGGTGCCGTGGGTGCGGTTCGACCGGCGCTGCGAGGTCACGCCGCTCGGCCGCGACTGCTGGCAGGTGATGCTGCACTTCGGCTTCAAGAACGACCCCGACGTGCCACGCGCTTTGAAGCTGCTGGCGCAGCACGGCGTCACGGTCGACGAGATGGAGACGAGCTACTTCCTCAGCCGCGACACCGTGGTGCCGACCTTCGGCGGCGGCATGGCGCTGTGGCGCGAGAAGCTGTTCGCGTCGATGCACCGCAACGCGTCGGCGGCGGCCGACTTCCTGCACCTGCCGTCCAACCGCATCGTCGAGCTCGGCGCGCAGGTCGAGATCTGACGCCGCCGCGGCGCGCGCGGCGCCGCGGGGTGCGCGTTGCCCCTCAGCGCCGCGCCGCGAGCAGCGCCGCGCCGACGATCAGCGCGCCGCCCACGGCAAGCTTTGTCGTCACGGTGCCGGCGCCGAGCAGCACCGCCGACACCGCGGCGAACAGCACCTCGGTGACCATCACGACGGCGGTGACGTTGGCCGGCAGCCGCGCGGTGCCGTACTGCAGCGCCGCGTTGGCGACGAGGAACGCCGCGGCCAGCGCGACGACGCCGGCGACCCAGCCCGGCGCCGGCGGCGGCGGCCACGCGACGGTGCCGCTCGCCGACAGCGCGGTGGCGGCCAGCGCCGAGACCGCGCAGCCGCCGAAGAACATCGCCAGCGCCCGCGCCGCCTCGGGGCGGTGCGCCTCGCGCTTGAGCATCACGTTGTTCAGCGCGAACGTGAAGCCGCCGAGCACGCCGAGGCCTTCGGCCAGCGTGCGCGGCAGCGGCCAGCCGCCGCCCGGCGGCCACAGCACGACCGCCGCGCCGGCCAGCGACAACGCGACGCGGACGATCGCCGCCGGCGGCAGCGTCTCGTGCAGCACGAGGCGCGCGAGCACCACGGCCCACAGCGGCATCAGATAGAACAGCAGCACGATGCGCACGACGTCGCCGACGGTCACGCCCCAGTTGAAGCAGGCGTTGGTCGTGCCGGCGGCGAACACCAGCCACCACAGCGACGGCGCGCGCGCCAGGTCGCGCCACGCGCCGGGCCGCCACAGCGTGATTGCCGCGACCGCGACCGCGTAGACGACGACCGTCGCCCACAGCGGGTGCAGCCCGAGCTGCTGCAGCTGGCGGAAGGGCCACCACGACACGCCCCAAGCGAAGGCGTTCAGCGTCAGCGCCGCCGCCGGCCACCACGCGCCGCGGCCCGCCGCGGCGGCCGCGGCGCGTTCGTCGACCTTCAATGTCCGTCGGTGCGCGCGATCGCGAGCAGCCGTTCGACTTCGGTGCGGTGGACGATGCCGTTGCGCCGGTGCCAGCGACGGATCCATTCCATCGTCGCGGCGACGGTCATGCCGAAGATCGCGATCGCGCCGAACGCCGACAGGCCGAACTTGGTCATCGCCGAGTACGCCGCGCTCAACGCCAGGATGCACGCCTGCTCGTTGAAGTTCTGCACCGCGATCGACCGCCCGGCGCCCATCAGGTTGTGGCCGCGGTGCTGCAGCAGCGCGTTCATCGGCACGATCAGGTAACCGCACAGTGCGCCGAGCAGCACCAGGAACGGCGCCGCGACGCGCACGTCGGAAATCAGGTTCAGGCCGATCATCAGGAAGCCGACGACGATCGCCAGCGGGATCACCTTCGTCGCGCGGTCGAGCTTGACCGTCGACGCGGCGACGACGGCGCCGAACACCGAGCCGACGACGACGACGCCGGCGAGGTTCGACGCCTGCGTCGTGCCGTAGCCGAGCGCGGCGGCGGCCCACGCGAAGACGATCAGCCGCAGGTTGCCGAAGATGCCCCACAGCAGCGTTGTCGTCGCCAGCGTGATCTGGCCGAGCTTGTCGGCCCACAGCCGCGCGTTGCAGCGGCTGAAGTCCTGCACCTGCGCGATCAACCCGCCCGAAGGCGGCTGCAGCGGCGCCGACGTTTGCGGGATGTAGAGGTTGAAGATCGACGCGACGACGTACAGCAGCACGATCACCGTGATCGCGCCTTCGGGCGCGGTGTCGATGCCGGTGTCGATCGCCGGCACGTCGATGCCGAGCAGCAGCCCGGAGATCCGCGCGCCGACCAGCTGGCCGCCGAGCAGGATGCCGAGGATGATCGAGCCGACCGTCAGCCCTTCGATCCAGCCGTTGCCCTTGACGAGCTGCGACGCCGGCAGCAGCTCGGTCAGGATGCCGTACTTCGCCGGCGAATACGCCGCCGCGCCGAGGCCGACCACCGCGTACGCCAGCAGCGGGTGGCTGCCGAACAGCATCGCCAGGCAGCCGACGACCTTGATCGCGTTGGAGACGAACATCACGCGCCCCTTCGGCAGCGCGTCGGCGAAGGTGCCGACGAACGGCGCGAGCAGCACGTAGAACAGCGCGAACATCGCCGCCAGCGCGGGCGTCTGCCACGCCGGGGCGTTCGTCATGCGCAACAACTCGACGGCCGCGACCAATAGGGCGTTGTCGGCCAGCGAGCTGAAGAACTGCGCCGACATGATCGTCGAGAAGCCCTTTTTCATCGTGTCGCGCGCTGCGCCGCGGCCGCTCGGGCGGCGGCCGCTCTTGTCATCTCCATGGTCCGAGGCGCGCGGTTTATAGCACGCGGTATCGCGCGGTCGCGACTGTCAGAATCGCCGCCGCACGGGACCTATATGCCGCGTCCGATCGAAGCCGTCGTCCACCGCCGCGCGCTGGCGCACAACCTCGCGCGAGCCCGAGCCGCGGCGCGTGACGCCAAGGTCTGGGCAGTCGTCAAGGCCGACGCCTACGGCCACGGCATCGAGCGCGTCTACGACGCGCTGCGGGGCGCCGACGGCTACGCGCTGCTCGACATCGCCGAGGCCGAGCGGCTGCGCGCGCTCGGCTGGCGAGGACCGATCCTGCTGCTCGAAGGCGCGTTCGATCCGCGCGACCTCGAAGCCTGCTCGCGGCTCGACCTGCAGCACGTCGTCCACTGCGCCGAACAGGTCGGCTGGCTCGCTGCGCACAAGACACTGTCGCCGCAGCGCGTGTGGGTCAAGGTCAACAGCGGCATGAACCGCCTCGGCTTCGCGCCCGTGGCGGCGCGCCGCGCGTACGCGCGGCTGGCCGCGCTGCCGCAGGTCGCCGACGTCGGCGTGATGACCCACTTCGCCGACGCCGACGCCGCCGATGCGGCGTCGCTCGACGCGCAGGTCGCGGCTTTCGACGCCGCGACGCACGACCTCGGCGGCGAGCGCAGCGTGTCCAACAGCGCCGCACTGCTGCGCCACCCAAGGCTGCGCAACGACTGGGTGCGCGCCGGCATCCTGCTGTACGGCAGCGCGCCCGACCATCCGCAGCACACCTCCGCCGACTGGGACCTGCATCCGGCGATGACGTTGCGCTCGCGGATCATTGCGACGCAGTCGCTCGCCGCCGGCGACGCGGTCGGCTACGGCAGCACGTGGCGCGCACCGGCCGCCACGCGGATCGGCATCGTCGCCTGCGGCTATGCCGACGGCTATCCGCGCCACGCCGCCAGCGGCACGCCGGTGCTCATCGACGGCGCCGCGACGACGACCGTCGGCCGCGTGTCGATGGACATGCTCGCGGTCGACCTCGGCGCGCTGCCGTCGGCCGGCGTCGGCAGCGAGGTCACGCTGTGGGGCCGCGGACCCGGCGATGCGGTGCTGCCGATCGATACCGTGGCGCACGCCGCGGTGACGATCGCCTACGAGCTGATGTGTGCGCTGGCACGGCGTGTGCCGGTAACGACGAGCGAGTGAAACCCCAACAGGAGGAATCGGTTCATGGGCATCATTTCGACCATCGTCATCGGCCTGATCGTCGGCGCGATCGCGCGGCTGCTGCTGCCCGGCGAGCAGAAGATGGGCTGGATCCTCACCTGCCTGCTCGGCATCGGCGGCGCGCTGATCGCCGGCTTCGTCGGTCAGGCGCTCGGCTGGTACGCCGCCGGTGAACCGGCCGGCTGGATCGCGTCGGTGATCGGCGCGATCGTGCTGCTGCTGGTCGTCGGCATGGTGCGCCGCCGCACCTGACGCTTGCCCGACGTGCGGCGCGAACGTCGATGCGACGCGACGCGCCGCGGGTCGACGTCCGCGACGTCGAGTTCACCGCGGTGCGCGCGCAAGGCGCCGGCGGGCAGAACGTCAACAAGGTGTCGAGCGCGGCTCATCTGCGCTTCGACATCGCCGCGTCGTCGCTGCCCGACGACGTGAAGCAGCGGCTGGCGGCGGTCGCCGACCAGCGCGTCAGCGCCGACGGCGTGCTCGTCATCAAGGCGCAGACGCACCGCAGCCTCGGCCGCAATCGCGCCGATGCGCTGGCGCGGCTGCAGGCGTTGGTCGACGCGGCGTGCCACGTCGACCCGCCGCGCCGGCCGACGCGGCCGACGCTCGCATCCCGACGCGAACGGCTGCACGACAAGGCGGTGCGCGGCGCGGTCAAGGCCACGCGGCAGCGCGTCGTCGAATGAGTCGTCACGGCGCGATCGCGTGACCTCGAAGACCGTCTACGTCTGCCGCGACTGCGGCGGCAGCAGCGCGAAGTGGCTCGGCAAGTGCCCGCACTGCGGTGCGTGGAACAC
>CBDUBX010000197.1:0-5069 GCA_965365495.1 uncultured Burkholderiales bacterium | reverse complement strand
GCGCCCATCACCGGCGGCATGATCTGCCCGCCCATGCTCGACGTCGCCTCGACGCCGCCGGCGAACGCGCTCGAGTAGCCAAAGCGCTTCATCAGCGGGATCGTGAACTGGCCGGTGGTGACGACGTTGGCCACGCCCGAGCCGTTGATCGTTCCCATCAGCCCCGAGCTGACGACGCTGACCTTGGCCGGCCCGCCGCGCGTGTGGCCGACGGTGCCCATCGCGAAGTCGTTGAAGAGCGCGATCATCCCGGCCTGTTCGAGGAACGCGCCGAACAGGATGAACAGGAAGATGTAGGTCGACGACACGTACGCCGGCACGCCGTAGATGCCCTCGGTGCCGAAGGCGAGCGTGCCGACGACCTGGTCGAAGCCGTAGCCGCGGTGCTGCAGCGCGCCCGGCAGGTGCTGGCCGAACAGCGCATACGCCAGGAACGCGAGGCAGATCGCCGGCAGCGCCCAGCCCATCATCCGCCGCGCGGCGTCGAACACCAGCACCAGCGTGACGATGCCGACGATGCGGTCGGCGTCGGTGAGCTCGCCGGCGCGCTGCGTCAGGTCGGCCTCGAACGCCCAGTGGTAGGTACCCAGCACGAGCCCGGCGGCGCCGAGCAGCCAGCCGAGCGGCACGATCCGCGTCGCGCCCAGCCGCGGCGGGAACAGCGCGAACACCATCAGCAGCACGAAGCCGACGTGGATCGCGCGCACAACCTGGCTCGACAGCGGGCTGAACGCCGCGGTCCAGATCTGGAACGCCGAGAACGCGATCGCCACCGCCCATACCGCTCGCGGCAGGTCGCCGTACGGGTTCTGGACGGCGGCGTCGGGCGGCAGCGCCGACGCGGCCGCGGCCGCGGCCGCTCGCGGCGGCGCTGTCGCGGCGGTCACTTCAGGACGCCGACCTCACGGTAGTAGCGCTCGGCGCCCGGGTGCAGCGGCACCGGCATGCCCTTGACCGCCGACTCGCGCTTGATCGACTTGGCGGCGTTGTGCGCGGCGGTCAGGCTGTCGAGGTTGTCGTACAGCGACTTGGCCATCCGGTACGCGAGGTCGTCGGACACGCCGCTGTGGGTGACGAGGAAGTTCGGGATCGCCGCGGTCGGCACGTCGGCGGTCTGGCCCTCGTAGGTGTTGGCCGGGATCACGGTGGCCTGGTAGGCCGCGTCGCCGATCTTCGCGACGACGTCGTTGGGCACCGGCACGACGACGATCTTCACCGCCGTCGCGAGGTCGCGGATCGACGCGACGCCGAGGCCGGCCGACTGCAGCGTGGCGTCGAGCTGGCGGTTCTTGATCAGTTCGACCGATTCACCGAACGGCAGGTACTCCACCTTCGACAGGTCGCCGTAGGTCAGTCCGGCGGCCTTGAACACCGCGCGCGCGTTGAGCTCGGTGCCCGACTTCGCGGCGCCGACCGAGACGCGCTTGCCCTTCAGGTCGGCCAGCGTGCGGATGCCCGAATCGGCGCTGGCGACGATCTGGATGTAGTTGTTGTACGTGGCCGAAAGGCCGCGCAGCTTGTCGAGCTTGGTCGCGAAGCCGGCCTCGGCGTTGCCTTGCCACGCGTCCGACAGCGCGTCGGCCAGCGTGAACGCCAGCTCGCCGCGGCCGGCCTGCAGCAGGTTCAGGTTCTCGGCCGATGCCTTCGTGACCTGTGCGGTGGCCTTGGCGTTGGGGATCGTCCGCGCGTACACCTGCGACAGCGCGACGCCGAGCGGGTAGTACACCCCCGACTGGCCGCCGGTGAGGACGTTGACGAATTGCGTCTGCTGGGCCAGCGCCGGCGCGGCGGCGACGAGCGCCGCAGCGGCGATCCAGGAAGTGATGCGCATCGGATTCCTCGAACTTGGGGGTTGGCACGAAGGCTGCGACCATAAGAGCCGCCTTCGCCCGCGGCCATCGGGGATACCCACAGCGCGGCGGCGGCTCGCCGCGAACCCGCAAGCGCGGGGTTGACCCGGATGCCGCGCGCGGCGAGTCTGCAACGGCCTGTGTCCCTCCCTGTTGGCCCTGTCTATTCGCCGTCCGAAAAAGGAACCCCGCACGTGTTCTCCCGGTCGATCTCCGCCTTTGCCGTCTTTGCCGCGCTGCATGCAGCCAGCGCAGCGCATGCCGCCGACTACACCTTCGACGTCCTGTACTTCGGCAACAACAACGCGACGCTGGCTGCCGGCAGCGACGATCCCACGGCGACGACGCTCGTCGACGGCGACGCCTTCGACTGGACGATCGCCGCGGAAGACGGTTATCGCTGGACGGTCGCCGTCGGCGGCGACTTCTTTCCGCTGATGGCCTTCGCGGTCGACGAGACAGGACGGCGCACGGGCGATTTCTCGCTGACGCTGAGCCTGCAGGGCGCGCCGGTGTTCACGCTCGTCGACGACGTCTTCCAGCAGGCCAAGGTGCACGTCGGCACCGACACCGTGACGCTGGACAGCGGGCTGTCGTTTGATCACATGGCGCTCAGCTACAGCCTGATCGAGGCCACCGAGCACCCGGAAGACGCCGTCGACCCGGACAACCTGCAGCCGATCGGCACCACGCCGACCGGCTTGCTGCCGATCTTCGGCGCGCCGGAGATGAACACCTTCTACCCCGGTGTCGTCTACGCGCCGATCCCCGAGCCGGCGACGACGGCGCTGCTGCTCGCCGGTCTGGCGACGGTGACCGGCGCCGCACGCCGACGCGCGCGGGGCTGAGCGGCCGACGCGCCGTTGCCGCGCGGGCGGCGCGTACCGAAGCGGCGCCGCTTTCGGGCACCTGCCCGGGCGCAGCGCGCGGCAAACGCCGTCGCCCCGCTGCTACACTGGCCCGGCCAGGAGAGAGCCCTGCCCGACAGGGCCGCCGACGGCGCAGGCGCGGCGCGATCCGCGCCCGAACGCGCAGGCGTAAGGGACTGGCTCGACGACGACCTCGCTGGAGAGAGGCGCGCATCGGCCGACGCACGACGGCCGTGGCCGCCCACCGAAGGGGCAAGGTGCCGCCGGCGCACAAGTGCGGACGGGCGGCACCGAATCTCTCAGGTAAAGCGGACAGCGAGGCCTTGCCGCATCGTCTTTCCAAGGCGGTGCTTGTCGCCGTCGACGCCCCGAGGTCCCGCCATGCCGAACGCTGCCCTGCCGACGACGCCGCGCCCGCCGGCGCGCGCCACGCCGCTGCACGCGCTGCACGCGCGGCTCGGCGCGAAGATAGTCGACTTCGCCGGCTGGCGGCTGCCGGTGACCTACCCCGCCGGCGTGGTCGCCGAGCACCGCCACTGCCGCAGCGCCGCGGCGCTGTTCGACGTGTCGCACATGGGGCAGCTGCGCATCGACGGCGCCGACGCCGCGGCGGCGCTCGAGTCGCTGGTGCCGGCCGACGTCGTCGGGCTGGAGCCCGGCCAGCAGCGCTACACGTTCTTCACCGACGTGAACGGCGGCATCGTCGACGACCTGATGCTGCTGCGGCCGGACAGCGACGACCGCGCGACCTTCGGCGAGCTGTTCGCCGTCGTCAACGCCAGCCGCAAGGACGTCGACGTCGAGCACGTCGTCACGCACGCCGGCCACCGCTGCCGCGTCACCGAGCTCGACGACCGCGCGCTGCTCGCGCTGCAAGGGCCGCAGGCCGCCGTGGCGTTGCACCGGCTGAACGCCGCGGCGACGTCGTTGCGTTTCATGCGCGGCGGCGTGTTCGACCTGCTCGGCGTGCCGTGCGGCGTCACCCGCTCGGGCTACACCGGCGAGGACGGCTTCGAGATCTCGGTGCCGGCCGAGCAGGCGACGGCGCTCGCCGAAGCGCTGCTCGCGCAACCCGAGGTCCGGCCCGCAGGGCTGGCCGCGCGCGACACGTTGCGGCTAGAGGCCGGTTTGTGCCTGTACGGCCAGGACATCGACACCACGACCAGCCCGGTCGAAGCCGCGCTCGCGTGGGCGATCGCCAAGGTGCGGCGCGCCGGCGGCGAGCGCGAAGGCGGCTACCCCGGCGCCGACGTCGTCGAACGCCAGCTCGCCGGCGCCGCGCCGAGCAAGCGCGTCGGTCTCGTCGGTCTCGAGCGCGTTCCGGTGCGCGCCGGCGCGACCCTCGTCGACGCCCACGGCCACAAGCTCGGCCGCGTGACCAGCGGCACGATCACACCGACCGTCGACCAGCCGGTGGCGATGGGCTACCTGCCGCTCGACCACGCACTGGCGCAGCACGAGGTCTACGCCGAGGTGCGCAGCGCGCGCTGGCCGATGCGCGTCGCGGCGCTGCCGTTCGTGCCGCACCGCTACCTGCGCTGACCGCGATCGGTCGTTCTCTCTTCCCTTCCCCCTCACCCCGGAGCCGTTGCCGATGACCACGATGTACACCCCCGACCACGAGTGGATCAACATCGAAGACCACGAAGCCGCCGTCGTCGGCATCACGCACCACGCGCAGGAAGCGCTCGGCGACGTGGTCTTCGTCGAACTGCCCGAGGTCGGCCGCACCTACAACAAGGGCGAGGTCACCGGCGTCGTCGAGTCGGTGAAGGCCGCCGCCGACCTGTACATGCCGGTGACCGGCGAGGTCGTCGAGGTCAACGAAGAGCTGCGCGCCAACCCGGCGCTGGTCAACAGCGACCCGCTCGGCAACGGCTGGTTCTACAAGGTGCACATCACGAAGATGGAGGAGTTCGACCAGCTGATGGACCCGCCGGCGTACGACGCGCTGCTGAAGACGCTGTGACGCTGCGCTGAACGCCGCGCCGCTTTCCGGCCCCTCTCTCGCCACTCTTTCCGGCTCTCGTCGCCGCGCGGTCGCCATGCTGTCGTCTTCCCCGTTCGCCGCCCGCCACATCGGACCCGACGACCGCGACCAGCGACGCATGCTCGACGTCGTCGGCGCGGCGTCGCGCGCGGCGCTGATCGACGCGGTGGTACCGGCGGCGATCGCGCGCCGCCAGCCGATGGCACTGCCGCCGCCGGCGAGCGAGGTCGACGCGCTGGCCGAGCTGCGCGCGCTCGCAGCGCGCAACCGCGTGCTGAAAAGCTTCATCGGCCAGGGCTACCACGGCACGGTGACGCCGGCGGTCGTGCTGCGCAACGTGCTCGAGAACCCGGCCTGGTA
>CBDUBX010000196.1:0-5086 GCA_965365495.1 uncultured Burkholderiales bacterium | reverse complement strand
CGGTGTCGACCGACTACGACACGTCCGACCGGCTGTACTTCGAGCCGGTGACGCTGGAAGACGTGCTCGAGATCGTCGACAAGGAACGCCCCGAAGGCGTGATCGTGCAGTACGGCGGCCAGACGCCGCTGAAGCTGGCGCTCGACCTCGAACGCGCCGGTGTGCCGATCATCGGCACGAGCCCCGACAGCATCGACGTCGCCGAGGACCGCGAGCGCTTCCAGCAGCTGCTGCACACGCTCGGCCTGAAGCAGCCGCCGAACCGCACCGCACGCACCGAAGAGCAGGCGCTGGCGCTGGCCGGCGAGATCGGCTATCCGCTGGTCGTGCGGCCGAGCTACGTGCTCGGCGGCCGGGCGATGGAGATCGTCCACGGCGACCGCGACCTCGAGCGCTACATGCGCGAAGCGGTGCGCGTGTCGGAGAAGTCGCCGGTGCTGCTCGACCGCTTCCTCGACGACGCGGTCGAGGTCGACGTCGACTGCATCGCCGACGGCGACGACGTGCTGATCGGCGGGATCATGGAACACGTCGAGGCGGCCGGCATCCACAGCGGCGACTCGGCGTGCTCGCTGCCGGCGTACACGCTGCCGGCGGCGCTGCAGGACGAGATGCGGCGCCAGGCGATCGCGATGGCGCGCGCGCTGAAGGTCGTCGGACTGATGAACACGCAGTTCGCGATCCAGGGTGAAGGCGATCAAGCGGTGGTCTACGTCCTCGAGGTCAACCCGCGCGCGTCGCGCACCGTGCCGTTCGTCAGCAAGGTCACCGGCCAGCCGCTGGCCAAGATCGCCGCGCGCTGCATGGCCGGGCGGCGGCTCGCCGACCAGACCGACCGACTCGGCCGACCGCTGGTCGAGGTGCTGCCGCCGTACTTCGCGGTCAAGGAAGCGGTCTTCCCGTTCAACAAGTTTCCCGGCGTCGACCCGATCCTCGGCCCCGAAATGCGGTCGACCGGCGAAGTCATGGGCAGCGGCCGCGGCTTCGGCGAGGCGATGCTGAAGAGCCAGCTCGGCGCCGGCTCGAAACTGCCCGGCGAAGGCACCGTCGTCGTCACCGTGAAGGACGCCGACAAGGCGCGCGCAGTGGCGGTCGCGCGCGATCTCGCGGCCTTGGGTTTTCGCATCGTCGCGACCAAGGGCACGGCAGCGGCGATCGCTGCGGAGGGCGTCGCGGTGACGGTCGTCAACAAGGTCAAGGACGGGCGGCCGCACATCGCCGACCTGATCAAGGCCGGCGAGATCCAGCTCGTCTACACGACCGTCGACGAGACGCGCACCGCGATCGCCGATTCGCGCTACATCCGCACTGCCGCCCTGGCGCACCGCGTCACCTACTACACGACGATGGCCGGCGCCGAAGCGGCGACCGAAGCGCTGAAGCACCACGACCGGTTCGACGTCGCGTCGCTGCAGCAGCTGCATGCGAGCCTCGAACGCGCCTCGGCGCTGCATTAACATCCACCGGACCGACCGCCGCTGGCGGCCCCCGCGACCGGGGCCGCCGCGGCGTTTCGACTTCTACGGCTCAACCGGCTGCGAACCCGACACGATGGTCACGATTCCCCTGACGCGCCGCGGCGCCGAGATGCTGAAGAGCGAACTGCAACGGCTGAAGTCCGTCGAACGCCACGCGGTGATCCACGCGATCTCCGAGGCGCGTGCGCAGGGCGACCTGTCCGAGAACGCCGAGTACGAGGCGGCGAAGGACAAGCAGGGCTTCATCGAAGGCCGCATCAAGGAGCTCGAGTCCAAGCTCGCCGCGGCGCAGGTGATCGACCCGGCGGCGCTCGACGCCGGCGGCAAGGTCGTCTTCGGCGCGACCGTCGACCTCGAAGACGAAGACGGCGGCAACGCGGTGACCTACCAGATCGTCGGCGACGACGAGGCCGACCTGAAGCTGGGGCTGATCTCGATCAGCAGCCCGATCGCACGGGCGCTGATCGGCAAGGAAGCCGGCGACGTCGCCGAGGTGCAGGCGCCCGGCGGTGTGCGTCACTGGGAAATCGTCCGCGTGCGCTACGCATGACCGGGCCCGCGCAGCGCGTCGCGGCGTCGAAGCGGTGAGCGCCGCGCCGGCGCTTGCGCTGCGGCTGCTGCCGGGCGTCTGGCTCGGGCTGCTGCTGGCGGTCGCGTTGCTCGCCACGCCGGCGCCGTTCGTGCTGCTGGCACAGGCCGATGCCGGCCGCGTCGTCGCGCGCATCCTGCGCCACGAAGCGGCGATCGCGCTCGTCGTCGGCGCGGCGCTGCTTGTCGCCGCGCGCGTCCAGGCCAAGCGAGACGCCGCCGCCGGCCGCGGTTCGCAGTTCAGCGCCGAGATGCTGCTCGCCGCCGGCGCGCTGCTGTGCACCGTGGCCGGCTACTACGCGGTCCAGCCGATGATGGTCGCGGCGCGCGCCGGCCGCGGCGGGCTCGGCTTCGGCGCGCTGCACGCGATCAGCTCGGTGTTCTACGCGGTCAAGGTCGGCCTCGTCGCCGCGCTCGCGTGGCGCGCCGCCTGCCGCCCGGCGGCGGCGCTCAGCCCAGCGACTTCTTCTTGACGCTCGCCGGCCGCGCGCGGCTGCGCTTGACCTGGCCGCCGGCGGTGACGCGCTCGTTGCCGAGCACCCGCACCCTTTTCACCGTCGCGCGATGGTTGCCGCTTTTCGAGAACTTGACGATCTTCACGGTGCGCGGCGCCGCCCCACGCACGTCGGCGCCGGCGCCCGGCGGCGCGCCGCGCGCCTCTTCACCCGGCACGGCGCGCGGCGGGACCGGCCGCCACAGCACCAGCAGCTTGCCGATGTGCTGGATCGGCGCAGCCGACACCGCGTCGGCCAGTTGCGCCAGCAGCGCCTCGCGCGCTGCGCGGTCGTCGCTGAAAACGCGCACCTTGACGAGCCCGTGCGCCTGCAGCGCGGCGTCGAGCTCCCTGATCACCGCGTCGGTCGCGCCGTCGTGGCCGATCGTCACGACCGGGTCGACGTGATGCGCGGCCGCGCGGTGTTCCTTGCGCTGCGTGGGGGTCAGGCGGATCGCGGTCATCGGGCGATTATCGGCGGCCGATGATGGCCAAGCGCCGCAGCGCCAAGGTCGACCGCGCGTGGCTCGCCGACCACGTCAACGACCCGTACGTCAAACGCGCGCAGCAGGACGGCTACCGTTCGCGCGCCGCGTACAAGCTGATCGAGATCGACGACACGTTGAAGCTGCTGCGCCCCGGCCAGCTCGTCGTCGACCTCGGCGCGGCGCCCGGCGCGTGGAGCCAGGTGCTGCGCCGCCGGCTGTCGCTCGGCGACGCCGCCGGCAGCGCGGTCGTCGCGCTCGACGTGCTGCCGATGGCGGCGATCGACGGCGTGGCGTTCGTCCACGGTGACTTCCGCGACGACGACGTCGCCGCCGCGCTGGCAGCGGCGCTCGCCGGCCGCGCCGCCGACGTCGTCGTCTCCGACATGGCGCCGAACCTGTCGGGTGTGGCGTCGGCCGACGCGGCGCGCGTCGCGCACCTGGTCGAGCTGGCGGTCGAGTTCTGCACCCGCCACCTGAAGGCCGACGGCGCGCTGGTCTGCAAGACCTTTCACGGCAGCGGCTACAGCCAGCTCGTCGAGCGCTTCAAGGCGACGTTCGCCGAGGTCCGCCCAGTCAAGCCGAAGGCGTCGCGCGCGCGGTCGGCCGAAACCTTCCTCGTCGGCCGCGGTCTGAAGTCGACGCCGCGGTGACGAACGAAGGCGCCAAGCCCGTGACGCACGTCGGGCCACCGCCCCTCGCACGCCGCGTGCCGTGGGTTGACAGGCCTAAAATCGACCCCAATTGCGCGCGGTGCGGGCCCCCGTCGGGCGCACGCAACCGCCCAAACCGTCTCGCGAAGGAGCCGCGGTGAACAATCAATGGTTCTCGAAGGTCGCCGTCTGGCTCGTGATCGCGCTGGTGCTGTTCACGGTCTTCAAGCAGTTCGACCGCGGCGTGGCCGCCGGCAACCAGATCGCGTACTCCGACTTCCTCGAGGAAGTGCGCGCGCAGCGGATCAAGTCGGTGACGCTGCAGGAAAGCCCGGGCGGCGGCACCGAGATCATCGCGACGACCAACGACGACAAGCGGCTGCGCAGCACCGCAACGTACCTCGACCGTGGTCTCGTCGGCGACCTGATCGCGGCCAACGTGAAGTTCGACGTCAAGCCGCGCGAGGAGCCGTCGCTCTTGATGAGCATTCTCGTCAGCTGGGGGCCGATGCTGCTGTTGATCGGCGTGTGGATCTACTTCATGCGCCAGATGCAGGGCGGCGGCAAGGGCGGCGCGTTCAGCTTCGGCAAGAGCAAGGCGCGGATGCTCGACGAGGCCAACAACACGACGACCTTCGCCGACGTCGCCGGCTGCGACGAGGCCAAGGAAGAGGTCAAGGAGCTCGTCGACTTCCTGAAGGACCCGCAGAAGTTCCAGAAGCTCGGCGGCCGCATCCCGCGCGGCGTGTTGCTCGTGGGCCCGCCGGGAACCGGCAAGACGCTGCTCGCGAAGGCGATCGCCGGCGAGGCCAAGGTGCCGTTCTTCTCGATCTCGGGGTCGGACTTCGTCGAGATGTTCGTCGGCGTCGGCGCGGCGCGCGTGCGCGACATGTTCGAGCAGGCCAAGAAGAGCGCGCCGTGCATCATCTTCATCGACGAGATCGACGCCGTCGGCCGCCACCGCGGCGCGGGCCTGGGCGGCGGCAACGACGAGCGCGAGCAGACGCTGAACCAGATGCTCGTCGAGATGGACGGCTTCGAGACCAACCTCGGCGTCATCGTGATGGCGGCGACGAACCGCCCCGACATCCTCGACCCGGCGCTGCTGCGGCCCGGGCGCTTCGACCGCCAGGTCTACGTCACGCTGCCCGACGTGCGCGGCCGCGAGCAGATCCTCAACGTCCACATGCGCAAGGTGCCGGTGGGGCAGGACATCCGCGCCGACATCCTGGCGCGCGGAACGCCCGGCTTTTCCGGCGCCGACCTCGCGAACCTGGTCAACGAGGCGGCCCTTTTCGCCGCGCGGCGCAACGGCCGCGTCGTCGAGATGGTCGACTTCGAGAAGGCCAAGGACAAGATCATGATGGGCCCCGAGCGCAAGTCGATGGT
>CBDUBX010000195.1:0-5091 GCA_965365495.1 uncultured Burkholderiales bacterium | reverse complement strand
GAGCGCCGCGTTCGCAATGCGGAGGTCGGGAGTTCGATCCTCCTCCTCTCCACCAACCGATATTCGAAAAGCCAGGCCTGCGCGGCCTGGCTTTTTTCTTGGGTCGACCGCATGGCGCCGTCGCCTCGTCGCGGCGCTCTTTGGTGTGCAGGCGCGGGGGCGGCCAACGTCAGTCGCCGATCGCCGAGTCGTCTCGAGCACTGTGCGCGCGACGCCGAATGCCGCGCAGTCCACTCGCGCCGCGCCGCGCCGTCGTTGGTAGAACACCGCCGGCGCCGCATCGCGCCGAAGACCGACAACGGAGGGGTTTCGATGAGGTTCGACGGCACCGCGGCGACGCCGCCGACAGACGACGCATCGTCGCCAGCCTCGGGCCAGCCGCCCGCGGTGCGCCGCGGCAGGGGGTTCCGTGCCCGCGGACAGGCGCGCAGCGCATCCTTCGCCGTCCTCGCCGGGGTGTTGTGCAGCGTCGCCACGACGCCGGCGGTTGCTGCGGCCGACACCTCCACGCCGCACGCCGCGTGGCGCGACGAACTGCGCCGCGGATGCGACCAGGGGCCCGGCGGCGACGCATGGCACGACTGCCTGAACCGCGCCTACCTCGATTCGGGCCGGGTGCCGCCGGCCGACGTCGCGCGGTGCGAGGCGCACGCCGCAGCGCGCGGGTCGTCGAGCCGGTCGAGCCTGTGGATGTGCCTGTCGCGCGCTGTCGACCAGGCCGAGCGCGACGCGCGACGCGCCGGTCCCGCGTCGGCGGCGGCGATCGACACGCCCGCGGCGCGTCCCGGCGCGGCGGCGCCAGGGATGCGCCAGCGCGCCGCCTGCGAAACGTGGGGCAAGGCGAATCTGCCGGCGGCCGACTACGACGGCTTCTATATGCGCTGCGCCGCGGCCAAGGAACCGCCGGACCTGGTCGCCGAACGCATCAAGGCCGAGCGCGCACCATCGCCGTCGAGCAGCAGCGCGCCGGCCGATGGAGCCGGCCTGGGCAACGGACATCGCCAGTGGTGCGACACGAACAACCGCGCCGGCGGCGGTCTGCTGCATTTCGACTGCGATTGCGTCGTCGCCGAAGGCGATCGCCACCTGCGTGCCGGCCGCATTCCGGCCGAGGCGCTGGCGCGCCACGAATTCGACATGGCGCCGTGCATCGACCGCGAGCGCAGCGCCGACAAGTACGTGTCGCGCCAGGCCGGCGCCGAGACGGCGATGGCGGCGATGGGCATCGACGTCGAGGCGCTGCGTGCCTGCCGGCGCGACGCGATCGCCAAGCGCATCGACGCCGCGTCGTTGCTCGACACCGGCCGGACGACCGCCGAGCTGTCGCGGCTGTGCACGCCGCAGCGCAAGCGCTGATGCCGCCGCCGGCAACGCCGCCATCGCGCAGCTCGCGCGCCGGGACGAAGCCGGCGCAACCGGCGTCGCATGCGCTGAGCGACGTCCTCGACCGACTCGAGAACGCCGCCGCCGACGACGACGAGATTGCCGTCGGTCACATCGTCGAGCACCTCGGTCGCCACTCGTTCGCGTCGCTGATGCTCGTTTTCTCGCTGATCTCGATGTCGCCGGCGAGCGCGGTGCCGGGCGTCACCGCGGTCGTCGCGGCGATCCTCTTCCTGCTCGCCGTGCAGCTGGTCGTTGGCCGCAACCACGTCTGGCTGCCGGCCTTCATCACGCGCCGGCGCATCCCGAAGTCGCGGCTGTGCCAGGGCATCCGCTGGCTGCGCCGGCCGGTGCGCTTCGTCGAGCGGTTCTTCAAGCCGCGGTTGGCGTTCCTGCTGCACCGGCCGTGGCTGTTCGTGCTGCTCGTGCCTGCCATCGCGCTGACGCTGGCGATGCCGCTGATGGAAGCGGTGCCCACCAGCGGCTCGATCGCGTCGGCGGTGATCGCGTTGTTCGCCGCCGCGCTGCTGACGCACGACGGCGCGCTCGCGACGGCGTCGATGGTGCTGCTGGCGGCGCTGCCGCTCGCCGCCTGGCACTTCGGTTTCGGCGGCTGAGGCGCGCGGTCACTGCATCGCTGCGCAAGCGGCGATCGCCGTCGGCGCCGCGACTGCGGCGGACGCGGTCGCGTCTTCGTCGTTCGCCGGGAGGCGGCCGGCGCGCGTCGCACCTCAGCGCCGCACCGGCGGCGCCGCGCGGCGGATCTGCAACTGCACTATCCAACGCGCCGGCGGGTCGTCGGCCGGCATCAGGCTGGCGGCGGCGAATTCGTGGCCGAGCGACGTGACGACGAGGCCTTGCGTCGCGGCCAGCGGCAGCCGCCACGCGCGAGACGCCGCGTCCCACTCGGCGCCGCGTGTGTAGCGACCTTGGTCGTCGGCCCACCACGCGCCGGCGGTCGACTGCACGCTGACCGCGCGGTCGGCAAACCAGTCGAGCTCGGTGGTGTACAGGCACGGCGCGTCGAGGAACGGCAATTCGACGCCGACCTGCAGCCAGTCGACGCGTTGCGGCAACGAGAACAGCGTGTCGGCAAAGCTGCTGACGAAGCGCTTGGTGCGCGTCTGGCGCGGCACGGTGCCCGACCACGTCGCGAGCCCGCCGGCGTCGGTGCGCCGCACGGCGCCGGCGGTCGGCGCGCGCCAGTCGGCGTGGCTGCCGAGGACGCGCACGCGCTCGCCGACGATCGGCCGGCGCTCGTGGTCTTCGAGCCGCAGCGCCAGCTCGACGCGCCGGTCGTCGGCGCGCGCCCGCGCGGGCCACAGCGCCGGCAGCAGCAATGCAGCGCGGCGCGTCACCACGAACCGGCAGCCGTCGGCACGACGGCGGAATTACGACGCATGCGACAGGCTCTCGCAATGGGGGCGCGATGCTAGCGCGGCGACCACATCGAACTTTGCGGCGCCGCGCACGGGTCGGCGCCGCGCGGATGCCGAACCGCCGACCCGCCGGACCGCCGACCCGCCGACCCGCCGACCCTCGCTGGCATCATCGCCGCCGTGGATCGCTTGCAGAAACTTGCCGCGCGGGTGGCCGAACTGGCGGCGCGGATCGGCGCGCCGGCCGACTCGCTGCCGACCTTCGGCGTGCGCGCCGACGGCGATCGCGCGCAGGTCGAATGGCTCGGCGGCGCGTACCACCATGTGTTCTTCGACCGCGGGATCGAGGTGCATCGGCAGTCGACGCCCGATGCCGAGCAGATGCTGGTGTGGATCTTCCACGTGGTCACACGGCAGATGGCGACGGCGCACGAGCTCGCCCACCGCCAGCCGGGGCGCGATTGGCGGCGGCTGGCCGACCCGTACCAGATCGATGCGATGTCGCGCCTCGGCGCGACGTTCGACGAGCACGCCCGGCGCTCGGTAGAGCGCAGCCTGCGCCGGGCGCCGTACGACGACGAGCGCTATGGTGTCTGAGCCCCGCCCCGTGACCACCCACACTGCCGCTGCAGCGCCCGACCGCGGGCCGCCGACCGCCGTCGAGACCTGCGACGTCGCCGTCGTCGGCGGTGGCCCGGCCGGCAGCACCGTCGCCGCGCTGCTCGCGCGCGGCGGACGCGATGTCGTGCTGCTCGAGAAGTCGCGCCACCCGCGGTTTCACATCGGCGAATCGCTGTTGCCGTGCAACGTCGCGCTGTTCGAGCGCCTCGGCGTGCGCGATCAGGTCGACGCGATCGGCATGCCGAAGTGGGGCGTCGAGTTCGTGTCGCCGCTGCACCCGCAGCCCAGCTACGTCGAGTTCGCCAACGCCTGGGACAAGACCGCGCCGATGGCGTGGCAGGTGCGCCGCTCCGAGCTCGACCAGCTGCTGTTCGACCACGCGGCGGCGCAAGGCGCGCGCGCCTGCCAGGGCTGTGAAGTCGACCGCGTCGATGTCGACGCCGACGGCGCGACGCTGCACGCCCGCGACGACAACGGCGGGCAGCGGACCTTGCGCGCGCGCGTCGTGGTCGATGCCACCGGCCGCGACACGCTGCTCGCGCGCCAGTTCGGCGACAAGCGCCGCAACCCGCGCCACAACAGCGCCGCGCTGTTCGGCCACTACACCGGCGCGGTGCGGCTCGATGGCGACAAGCTCGCCGGCAACATCAGCATCTTCTGGTTTCGCCACGGTTGGATCTGGTTCATCCCGCTGGCCGACGGCACGACGAGCGTCGGCGCGGTCTGCGCGCCGCAATATCTGAAGTCCCGCGGCGCGAAGCCGCTGGCCGACTTTTTCGCTGACACGATCGCGATGGTGCCGGCGCTGGCGGAGCGCCTGCGCGACGCGACGCTCGTCGACGGCAAGGTCCACGCCACCGGCAACTACGCCTACGGCACGGCGCGGGCCGCCGGCGAGCGCTGGCTGCGCGTCGGCGACGCGTTCGCGTTCATCGACCCGGTGTTCTCGTCGGGCGTGTACCTGGCGATGAGCAACGCCTTCGCCGCGGTGCCGCTGACCGAAGCGGCGCTCGACCGGCCGCACGCCGCGCGCGAGCTCGCGCGGTTGCGCCGCCGCTACCAGGCCCACGCCGAGCGCGGCCCGCGCGTCTTCCAGTGGTTCATCTTGCGGATGAACAACCCGGTGATCCGCGACCTCTTCATGGCGCCGCGCAACCTGCTGCGCGCCGAGGAGGCAGTGCTCGCGGTGCTCTCGGGCGACGTCTACGGCCGCTCGCCGATCGGGCCGTCGCTGGCGTTCTTCAAGGCCATCTATTTCGTCGCGTCGCTGCTGAACTGGCGCCAAAGCGTCGCCGCATGGCGCGCACGGCGGCGCAACGCGTCGGACCACGGGCCGGTGCCGGGCGAGAACGTGATCGGCGCATGACGCGAAGCAAACGCCGCCTTCCAGCCGCTTCGGCGTTGCGGCCGCTCGCGGCGTTGTGTCGCGCATGACGCCCCCCGACGCGCCGCTGACGGCGGTGGCGGCTGACGCTGCTTGGCCGGCGATCGTCGCCGCCGCTTGCGCACCGTATCGCGCCACCGTCGACGCCGCACCCGGCATCGACACCCGGTGGGCGTGGCACTGGGCGCGGGGCAAGCTCGGCCGCGACCCGGTGTTCCGCGCGCTCGTCGAACGCGGCTTGTTGCAGGCCGACGCGCGCGTGCTCGACATCGGCGGCGGCCAGGGACTCGTCGCCGCGCTGATCGGCGGCTGCATGCGGCTCGC
>CBDUBX010000194.1:0-5126 GCA_965365495.1 uncultured Burkholderiales bacterium | reverse complement strand
TGGTCCATCAGGATCTCGTCGACCTCGCGCGGGCTGATCTTCTCGCCGCCGCGGTTGATGATCTCCTTGAGCCGGCCGGTCAGCGTGACGTAGCCGTCGGCGTCGATCGTCCCCTGGTCGCCGGTGCGGAACCAGCCGTCGGCGGTAAACGCCTCGGCGTTGGCCTGCGGATGGTTTTCGTAGCCGCGAGTGACGCTCGGGCCGCGGATCGCGATCTCGCCGACCGCGCCGGCCGGCAGCATGCGGCCGGCGTCGTCGAGCACCGTAACCTCGGGGCCGGCGGCGACGCCGACGCTGCCGGGCTTGCGCACACCCGGCGGCAAAGGGTTGCTCGCCATCTGGTGCGTCGCTTCGGTCATCCCGTAGGCCTCGATCAGCGGCGCGCCGAACACGGCCTCGATCTCGCGGATCACCTGCGGCGGCATCGAGCTGCTCGAGCTGCGGACGAAGCGCAGCGGGTGGCGCGCGATCAAGTCGGCGTTGTTCGGCGCTCGCGCGACGATCGCCTGGTGCATCGTCGGCACCGCGGTGAACCACGTCGGCTCGGCCTCGTCCATCCACGCGTAGAACTTCAACGCGTTGAAGCCCGGGGTGCAGAAGACCTGCGAGCCGGCGGCCAGCGGCGCGAGCACGCCGGCGACCAAGCCGTGGATGTGGAACAGCGGCATTACGTTCAGGCCGCGGTCGCGCGGCGTGAAGCGCAGCGTGCGCGCGATTGACCGCGCCGACGCGACAAGGTTGCGCTGCGACAGCGGCACGATCTTCGGCCGCGACGTCGTACCCGACGTGTGCAGCACCATCGACACGTCGTCGGGCGACGCCCAGCCGCCGTGGGGCGCCGGCGCGTCGGCGCGGCCGCCGTCGCGCGGCTGCAGCGTGAAGTCGCCTGCGGCCTCGCCCGCGACGAGGTCGACGATGCGCACGCCCAGCGTTTCGGCGACGCGCACCGCGGGCGAATCGCTGCCGCGCGCGACGACCAGCGCGCGCGCGTTCAGGTCGCGCAGGTAGAACGCGAACTCGTCGCTGCGATAGCCGGGGTTGAGCGGCGCGGTGGCGACGCCGCACGCCGCGGCGACGAAGCACGCGGCCATCTCCGGGCCGTTGGCGAGCACGATCGCGACCCGGTCGTTGCGGCCGATGCCCAAAGCGTTGAGATCGGCGACGGTGCGCTGCACCAGCGCGCGCAAAGCGCCATGGGTCAGCGGCGGCCGGTTCGGCGCGGCCAGAGCTACAGCGTCGGCATCGGCCGAAGCCAGCAGGTCGACCAGCGTCGCGTCCGGTGAAGCGGGCTGCGCGCCCGTCGGGCCCGGCGATGGGGTCCCGGGGGCCATGGCGGCGGCGGGGGCAGGAGGTGCACTCACGGAGGACCTTCGACGAGGCGGCGACGACCGGGTGGCCGTCGCCGACGCCCCGCGATTCTCACCCGCCGATGTAGTGCATCTCGATGCGGCGCTCGCCGCCGGCGTCGACGGCGCCGGCGCCGCGGCGCTCGGAGTAGCGGTCGTCGCGGCCGCGCCAGACGAGGCCGATCGCCGCGGCGATCTGCGCGTCGGTGTACGGCGCGCCGGCGGCGTCGGTGCCGCGCAGCAGCGCGCGCAGGTCGTGGCCGCGGCTCGCGAACAGGCACAGGTACAGCCGGCCTTCGGTCGACAGCCGCGCGCGGTTGCAGTCGCCGCAGAACGCGCGCGTGACGCTGCTGATCAGCCCGACCTCGCCGCCGCCGTCGGCGTAGTGCCAACGCTCGGCCGTCTCGCCGACCGCACTCGCCGCCAGCGGTCGCAGCGCGAACGCCTGCTGCAGCCGCGCGAGCACGTCGTGTGACGGCAGCACTTCGTCGAGCCGCCAGCCGTTGCTCGCGCCGACGTCCATGTATTCGATGAACCGCAGCACGACGCGCGGGCCCCAGCGGTCGCGCACGAAGCGCGCCAGCGGCACGATCTCGTGGTCGTTGGTGCCGCGCTTGACGACCATGTTGACCTTCACCGGCGCCAGCCCGGCGGCGAGCGCCGCGTCGATGCCTGCGATCACGCTGGCGACCGGGAAGTCGACGTCGTTCATCCGCCGGAACACCGCGTCGTCGAGCGCGTCGAGGCTCACGGTGACGCGCTGCAGCCCGGCGTCGCGCAGCGCTTGCGCCTTGCGCTCGAGCAGCGAGCCGTTGGTCGTCAGCGTGATGTCGAGTTCGTCGCCGGCCGGCGTGCGCAGCATCGCGAGCTGTTCGATCAGGCGCTCGACGTGCTTGCGCAGCAGCGGCTCGCCGCCGGTGAGCCGCAGCTTGACGACGCCGTGGGCGACGAAGATGCCGGCGAGGCGCGCGATTTCCTCGAAGCTGAGCAGCGACGCGTGCGGCAGGAAGCGGTACTGCCGGTCGAAGACGTCCTTCGGCATGCAGTAGCTGCAGCGGAAGTTGCAGCGGTCGGTGACCGAGATCCGCAGATCGCGCAGCGGGCGGCCGAGGCGGTCGACGAGCGCGCTGCTGCCCGCCAGCGGTGCGTCGGGCACCCGCGGCACCGGTGCGGCGCTGCGCAGGTCGGCCAGCGGAATGATGTTCTCGCCCATCGCGCCGAATTGTGCCGCCGCACCCCGTTGGCGCCGTCGGCTTGCCCGCGCTGGCCGCGGGGTCGGCGGCGCTACGGCGCCGGCGCTGACTCGGGTCCGGCGGCGTTGAAGGCGATCGCCGCCTGCGGCCCGGCGGCCGCGATCGCCGCCACCGCGCGGCGGGCGCCGTTGTAGCGCCGCGCCCAGTAGCGGCCGCGCAGGCTCTCGATGCGCACGACGCTGCCGCTGCGCGGCGCGTGGATGAAGCGGCCGTCGCCGATGTAGATGCCGACGTGCGAGAACGCCCGCCGGACCGTGTTGAAGAAAACGAGGTCGCCCGGTTGCAGCGCGTCGCGGCGCACCGCGCGCAGCCCTTGCGCGCGCGCCTGTTCGACCGCGCGCCGCGGCAGCAGCCGGCCGAAGGTGGTGTCGTAGACGTGCTGCGTGAAGCCGCTGCAGTCGAAGCCGTCGGCGGCCGACGCGCCACCGCGACGGTACGGCACGTCGAGCTGCTGCAGCGCTGCCCAGACGAGCTCGGCGGCCGCGGCGCCAACGTCGTCGGCGCGGGACGCCGGACCGCCGGACACGGCGTGCGTCGCGGAAGGCGCGGGGCCGATCGACCCCGTTGCGGATGCGGCGGCGTCGACGGCGACGACGACCGCCGCTGCGGTGTCGGCAACGCCGGCCGACGCCGACGCCGCGCCGGGGTCGGCCTGCGCCGCGGCGCCGACGAGCGCAAGCACGGCGCACAGCGAACGCGCGGCGCGGCACAGCGGTGACGGGGCGATGAATGGCATCGAAAAGTCGGCGGTGGCGCGAGCCGGCGGGGCCGGTGTCGATTCGGCAGCGAGCGGTCGCCAGCCGGGTGCGACACGGCTGCGCCCGTGCGGCCGCCCGCCGGCGTGGCAGCATCGCGCGATGCCGGTCTTTCGGCACCGCAGCCCGCGGCTTGAGCCGCCGCCCGAACAACAAGGAGAAGCGCCGATGTTCGCTGCCCTGCTGCTGCACAACGACGACGCCGGGTTCCGCGCCGGCGTCGAGACGATCGACGACGACCAGCTGCCCGGTTGGGACGCTGCCGACGTGCTCGTCGAGCCGGCGTGGTCGACGCTGAACTACAAGGACGCGCTGGCGCTGACGAACAAGGCGCCGGTGGTGCGCCGCTGGCCGATGGTGCCGGGCATCGACGGCGCCGGCACGGTCGTCGACAGCCGCCACCCCGACTGGCAGCCGGGCGACGCGTTCGTCCTCAACGGCTTCGGCGTCGGCGAGACGCACTGGGGCTGCTACGCCGGCCGCGCGCGGCTGAAGGGCGACTGGCTGGTCAGGCTGCCGCCGGCGTTCACGCCGCGGCAGGCGATGGCGATCGGCACCGCCGGCTACACCGCGATGCTGTGCGTGCTGGGGCTCGAGCGCCACGGCGTCGCGCCCGGCGACGGCGAGGTGCTCGTCACCGGTGCCTCGGGCGGCGTCGGCAGCGTCGCCACCGCGCTGCTGGCCAAGCTCGGCCACACCGTCGTCGCCGCCAGCGGCAAAGGCGACGCGGCCGACTACCTGCGCGGCCTCGGTGCGGCGCGCGTGATCGACCGCGCCGAGCTCGCCGCGACTGGAGGCAAGCCGCTGCAGAAGGAGCGCTGGGCGGCGGTCGTCGACGCCGTCGGCAGCCACACGCTGGCCAACGCGCTGGCACAGACGCGCTACGGCGGCGTCGTCGCCGCCTGCGGGCTGGCGCAAGGGATGGACCTGCCGACGTCGGTCGCGCCGTTCATCCTGCGCGGTGTGACGCTGGCCGGCATCGACAGCGTGATGGCGCCGCGCGCGCTGCGCGAGCGGGCGTGGCAGCGGCTGGCGTTGGACCTGGACCCGGGGCAACTCGAGTCGATGGTCGACGCCGAAGTGCGGCTCGACGGCGCGGTCGCGGCGGCCGAACGGCTGCTCGCCGGCGGCGTGCGCGGCCGCGTCGTCGTCGAAATCGGCGCCTGAGCGACGTCGCGGCCGGTGGCCGCGACGCCGGTCAGGCCTCGGTCAGGATCGTCGGCGAATCGCTCGTCGACGCCGGCAGCGCAGCCGGGCGCTGCGGCTCGGCGCCGGCCCACTTGCGCAACCCGTCGCGGCCCGACGCGGCGCGCATCAGCAGCATGCCGCCGATCGTCGCGTGGCACACCGCCTTGCTGCGGCTGGACGTCACCAGCGCTAGCAGCCAGAAGCCGGCGCCGGCGATCGCCGTGTAGAAATGTTCGTTGCGCAGGCTCGGCCGCGCGTCGTCGAAAGCGATCGCGCGGCGGACGAGGTCCTTGGCGTCGGTGGTGACGTCGTCGACGTCGGGGGCGGGAAGGGCGAGGCGGTCGTCGTTCATCGTGGCTTCCATGTTTCGAAGGAGGGTCGGGCCCGGCAGGCCGACCGGCAGCGCCGTTGGGCCGGGCCCGACGGCTGCATCCGCCCTCCGGCAAGCGCCGCGCCGGCGCCGTCGTTTCTTGCGTCAGCGCAACGCAAGCGCCGTCGGAAGAATCGACGATTTGCGCCGAACCGCCGCTGACAACGCCGCCGACGCCGTTCTGGAGAGCCCGAACGAAGGCGTCGACGCGGTG
>CBDUBX010000193.1:0-5136 GCA_965365495.1 uncultured Burkholderiales bacterium | reverse complement strand
CCTCGTCTACTGGGAGAACGGCTTTCGCAACCTGACCAACAGCAAGCGCCCGATCACCAAGACCGAGGACCTGTCGGGCATCAAGCTGCGCGTGATGCAGAACCCGGTCTACCTGGAAAGCTTCAAGACGCTCGGCGCCAACGCCGTGCCGATGGCGTTCTCGGAGCTCTTCGGTGCGCTCGAGACGAAGACCGTCGACGGCCAGGAGAACCCGTTCAACACGATCCTGTCGAGCAAGTTCTACGAGGTGCAGAAGTACGTCAGCGTGACCAACCACGTCTACAGCCCGTGGATCGTGATGGTCAGCAAGAAGTACTGGGACCAGCTGAGCAAGGACGAGCAGAAGGTGCTGATGGACGCGGCCAAGACGAGCCGCGACTTCGAGCGCCGCGACACCCGCGCCGAAGGCGAGAAGGCGGTCGCCGAACTGAAGGCCAAGGGGATGCAGGTCAACGACGTCGCACCGGCCGAGGTCGACCGCATGCGCGACAAGCTGACGCGCGTCAACGCGACGATCGCCGCCGGCGTCGGCATGGACCTGTGGACCGACCTGCAGGGCGAACTCGGCAAGCTGCGCGGCGCGAAGAAGTAGCCGCATCGAGCCGTCGGCGCCGGCTAGCGGCCGTACGCCGCGACCGGCGCCTCCAAAGCGCCACCCGCACCGCCGCCGCGCGCCACCGCCCGGCGGCGGTTTCGTTTTCTTGCCGTCTCGTGGCACTGCGGCGGCGATCGCGATTCAAGTCGACTGCGACGCGCGCCGAAAAAGGGGGCATCCGAGGCCGCGACGCGCGCCCCGACCCCATTTCAGGAGACGAGATGCGCCATCTGCTGCGACGCGCCGCATCGCCGAAAGGCGACTCGAAGAGCTTGTTGTCGACCGTCGCCGGCCGCACCGCCGTCGCCGCCGGCGCGACGACGGTCGTGCTGTTCGCCGGCCTGGGCACGGTGTTCAGCGATCGCCTGACCGAGGCAACGCACGAGCGCGTGCAGACGCTGATGGCCACCGAGGTCGGCGGCGTCGTCCGCGTCACCGCGGCGCTGAACGCCAGCGCCGAGGAGTCGTCGGCCAAGCTGCTGAAGAACCTCGCCGACGCCTACGGTGGCCAGTGGGCGCTCGACGAAGCCGGCGAGCTGACGAACGCGTCGACCGCGGTCGCCGGCGAGGTCGGCATCGTCGACAAGCTGTCCGACGCGACCGGCGGCGTGGCAACCGTGTTCGCGCGCAAGGGCGACGACTTCCTGCGCGTGACGACGTCGGTGCGCAAGGACGACGGCACGCGCGCGATCGGCACGATGCTCGGCGCCAAGCACCCGGCGCACGCCAAGCTGCTGGCCGGCAACGACTATGTCGGCGCGGCGACGCTGTTCGGCATCCCTTACATGACGCGCTACCGCGCGGTCAAGGACGACGCCGGCAAGATCGTCGGCGCGATCTTCGTCGGCTTCGACATGCGCGGGCTGCGCGCGACGCTGTCCGACCTGGCCGGCGGCGTGAAGCTGTTCGACCGCGGCGGCGTCTACCTGATCGACCCCGGCACCGGCGCCGCCGACGCGGTGCTGCGCGTGCACCCCGAAGCCGCCGGCAAGAAGCTCGGCGAATGGCTCGAGCCGGCCGCGGCGCAGGCGTGGATGGCCGCGCTGCAGGCGCTGCCCGAAGGCCGCGGCGTGCCCGAAGCCGCGGTGGCATCGGTGCGCGACAAGGCGGCGGCCGAATCGATCGTCTTCGCCCAACGCGACCCGGCCACCGGCTGGTGGGCAGTCGCCGAAGCCGACCGTGCCGACGCGCTGTCTTCGCTGCACGAGTCGCTGGTGCTGCTGTGGGGCGGGATGATGGCCTCGGCGGCGGTGCTGGCACTGGCCCTGTGGCGGCTGCTCGCGCGCTGGGTCGGCCGACCGCTGGCGCAGCTCAACCACGCCGCGGCAACGATCGCTTCCGGCGACTTGACGCAGGCGGTGCGCGCGGATCGCGGCGACGACCTCGGCACGCTTGCGCAAGCGATGGAGACGATGCGCGCCAACCTCGCCGGCACGATCGCCGAAGTGCGCAGCGCGTGCGCCGGGATCGGCACCGCCAGCGCCGAGATCGCCGCCGGCGGCCAGGACCTGTCGCACCGCACCGAGCAGACCGCGAGCCGGCTGCAGCAGACCGCGGCGTCGATGGCGCAGATCGCCGGCAGCGTCGGCCAGGCGGCGCAATCCGCCGACAGCGCCTATTCGCTGGTCGGCGCGGCCAACGCCACCGCCGGCCGCGGCCGCGAAGTGATGGCGCAGGTCGTCACGACGATGGACGAGATCCACGCGTCGAGCAAGCGCATCGGCGACATCATCGCGACGATCAATTCGATCGCGTTCCAGACCAACCTGCTGGCGCTGAACGCCGCGGTCGAAGCGGCGCGCGCCGGTGAACAGGGTCGCGGCTTCGCGGTCGTCGCCGGCGAGGTGCGCAACCTCGCTCGGCGCAGCGCCGACGCGGCGCGCGAGATCGAGGACCTGATCGGCACCAGCGTCGCCAAGGTCGGCGCCGGCAGCGTGCTCGTCGGCCAGGCCGGCGGCGCGATGGGCGAGATCGTCGCCAGCGTGCAGCGCGTCGCCGACGCGATCGGCGCGATCTCGACCGCGTCGCGGGAGCAGGCCGGCGGCGTCGCGCAGGTCAATTCGGCGGTCGGCGAGCTCGACGAAGCGACGCAGCAGAACGCCGCGCTCGTCGAGGAGAGCGCCGCCGCGGCGCAGAGCCTGAAGGAGCAGGCGGCACGGCTGACCGAGCAGGTGCTGCGCTTCCGCGTCGAGGGGGCAGCGGCCTGACCGCTGTCTGCCACGCCCGCTGCTGGCGAAATCGAGCAAGGCGGCCGAAGGCCGCCTTTCGCTTTCGGTTCGCGCTGCAGGAAGGCTCGACTCGCGCTGTACGATGCGCCGCGATGGATGCGCCCGTGAGCCGACCCGTCCGCACGACGCTCGCCATCGACGGCGACGGGGCTTGATCCCGATCGTCCCGACACGCTGCCGTTCGCGTTCCCGGTGACCGTCGACGCCGACGACCGCCGCAGCGACGCCGGCCGGCTGCCGAACGCCCGCCACGCGCAGCGCCTGCCGGCGCACGTCGGCGCCGACGCGGTCGCGCGGCTGCGCCAGGCGGCGTACCGCCTGCCGCAGGTCGTCAAGCCGGCCGACTACGTCGCCGAAGGCACGCCGGGGTTTGAAGCCCACCTCGATCTGCTCGGGCTGATCTTGTTGCAGAAGTCGGTGCCCGGCCAGCGGCCGAGCCGCTGGATCGAGCCGCGGCTCGTCGACGCGGCGCTCGCGCACCTCGACGCCGTCGGCGGCGGCGACGGCGCGTTCGTGCTGATGCGCGAGCGCACCGCGGCGCTCGAAGCGGTCGGTGTCGCGCGCCGCGCCGGCGTGTGGACGCGGCTCGTGCGCCACACGCTGAAGATCGTGCCTGGCGACGGCCCCGCTGCCGATCCGTGGCCGGTGCCGATACTGTTCCGCGCGCCGGTCGACGAGGCGCCGGTGTGGGCCTACTACCGCAGCGGCGACGACGCCGTGCTGCGCGCTGCGCTCGGCACGCCGGCCGGCCACCCGCAGGCCGAAGCGATCGTCGACCATCTGCAGCGGCTCGTCGCCGCGGCGCGCGACCAGCATCCGCGCCACCTGGCCGGGCTGCTGGCGCGGCTGCAGGCCGAAGGCGCGACGCCGCAGCCGCTGGCCGACCTGCTCGCCGCCTTCGACCGCGCGCGCGACCGCTGGGCGCGCCAAGCCGAAGACCTCGACACGATCGAGGTGCTCAACAGCGAGCTCGCGTTCAGCGGCTATCCGGAGTCGTTTCCGCTCGCGCGGCGGCTCGCGCGGCGCGTGCAGCTGTACGTCGGGCCGCCAAACAGCGGCAAGACCCACGCCGCGTTCGAACGGCTGGCGCAGGTCTTCGACGGCGCCTACCTCGCACCGCTGCGGCTGCTGGCGCTCGAAGGCCGCGACCGCCTCGTCGCGCGCGGCGTGCCGTGCTCGTTGCTCACCGGCGAAGAGAACGTGCCGGCGGCCGGCGCGCGCGTCGTCAGCAGCACGATCGAGATGGTGTCGACGACCGCCGAGATCGACGTCGCGGTAATCGACGAGGCGCAGATGATCTTCGACGCCTCGCGCGGCTGGGCGTGGACGCAGGCGATCGTCGGCGTGCCGGCGCGCGAGGTCATCGTCATCTGCAGCGACCACGCGGTGGCGGCGATCGAGAACCTGTTCGGGCTGTGCGGCGAGCGCGTCGACGTGCGCCGTTTCGAGCGCAAGCAGCACGTCGAATGGATACCGGCGCCGGTGCCCTTGTCGGCGCTGCAGCTCGGCGACGCCGTCGTCGCGTTCAGCCGGCGCGACGTGCTGCAGCTGCGCGACCGCATCGCTGCGCTCGGCCACCCGGTGTCGGTGATCTACGGCGCGCTGCCGCCCGAGGTGCGCCGCCGAGAGGCCGAGCGCTACGCCGACGGCACGAGCCACGTGCTGGTCGCCACCGACGCGATCGGCATGGGGTTGAACCTGCCGATCCGCCGCGTGCTGTTCTCGACCCTCGTCAAGTTCGACGGCGTCGCCGACCGCGAGCTCGGCGAGTCGGAAGTGCACCAGATCGCCGGCCGCGCCGGCCGCTACGGGCTGCACGACGAAGGCCACGTCGGCGTCCTCGCCGACGCCGAGCCCGACGCGCTGCCGCGGCTGCGCGCGCTGCTGGCGCGCACGCCGCACGCGCCGGCCGACTTCAAGGCGCCGGTGGCGCCGAACGCGCGCCACGTCGCGACGATCGCCGAGCGGCTGGCGTTGACCCAGCTGCGCGACGTGCTCGGCGTGTTCCTGCAGCAGCTGCGGCTAGACGACGCGCACTTCGCGGTCGCCGAGCTCGAGCAGATGCTCGACCTCGCCGAGCAGCTCGACCGCGTCGCGCCGCAGCTCACGCTGCAGCAGCGCTTCGTCTACGCGCAGGCACCGGTGGACACGCGCACCGACGGCCAGGTGCGCGAGTACCTGGAATGGGCGGCGGCCCACGCGACCAAGGGGCGCGCGGGGCGGCCGTGGTTCCTCGACCACGTCGACGGCCACAGCGCGCTCGAACGGATGGAGCAGGCGCTGCGCGCGTGCACGCTGTGGCTGTGGCTCGGG
>CBDUBX010000192.1:0-5181 GCA_965365495.1 uncultured Burkholderiales bacterium | reverse complement strand
GGCGGCCGCGGCCGGCGAGCCAGCGCCACGCGCCGGCGGCGCCGCGGACGCGGTACTCGCGGACGTCGTAGCGCTCGCCGGCGCGCGCGGCGGCGACCGCGGCGTGCACCGCCGCGCGGTCGTCGGGGTGGACGGTGGCGAGGTGCTCGGCGAGCGTCGCGTGGGCCATCGCGCGGACGTCGTAGACCGCGTGCTCTGCGTCGACCGCGACGGGCGCATCCGGCGTCGCGGCGTCGTGCAGGTCCCACGACCACACGCCGACGTCGGCAGCGGCCATCACGCCGTCGAGCCGCGCGCTGGCGCGGCGCAGTTCTTCCTCGACCGCGCGGCGCGCGGTGATGTCGTACGACGCGGCGAGCGCGGCGTAGACGCTGCCGTCGTCGGCGCGCAGCGGCGTGCCGCGCGTCAGGTAGTAGCGCTCGCCTTCGCGGTGTTCGACTTCGAACGCCTCGCCGGCCAGCGCGCGCCGGTAGTGGGGCTCGAAGAACCCGGCGGCGTCGCGGCCGACGACGTCGGCGATGGTGCGGCCGACGAATTCCGACGACTCGACGCCGAGCGTCGCCAGCGCCTCGCCGCCGGCCATCCGATAGCGCAGGTCGCGGTCGACGACGAACACCGCGCCGCCGGGCAGTTGCTCGGCGAGCGCGCGCCAGCGTGCCTGGCTGTCGGCCAGCGCGACCGCGGCGGCGACGCGGTCGGTGACGTCGCTGCCTTGCACGAAGACGCCGCGCACCGCGCCCGCATCGTCGCGCACCGGCTGGTAGACGAAGTCGACGTAGCGCGTCTGCGCGCCGTCGCCGGCGTCGAGTTCGAGCCGCATCGACCGGCCGTGGAAGGCCTCGCCGCTGCGGTAGACGTCGTCGAGCAAACCGATGAAGCCCTGCGCGACGACCTCGGGCAGCGCGTCGGCGACGGTCTTGCCGATGACGTCGCGGCCGCCGACGAGCGCGAGATACGGCGCGTTGGCGAACTCGAAGCGGTGCTCGGGGCCGTCGAGGATGCAGACGAAGCCGGGGGTCTGTTCGAACAGCGACCGCCAGCGGGCCTCGGCCGCGGCGAGCCGCTGCTGGCCGGCGATCTGGCCGGTGGTCTCGGTGCACAGCACGAGGACGCCGCCGATGCCGCTGTCGGCGGCGTCGTCGTCGATCGGACCGTAGCTGTAGGTCCACCAGACGTCTTCGACGCGACCGTGGCGCAGCATCGGCACGCGCTGGTTTTCGTGCCACGTCGACCCGCGGCCCGACATCACGTGGTCGATCTGCGGGCCGACGATCGGCCAGAGGTCGGCCCAGGCGTCGCGCGCCGGCCGGCCGAGGATCGCCGGGTGCTTCTCGGGGCCGATCGAACGGCGGTAGGCGTCGTTGTAGAGGCAGATCGCATCGGCGCCCCAGAACACGAACTGCGGGTGGTGGGTCGTGAGCATCGTGCGCACGACGGTGCGCAGCCCGGCCGGCCAGCCCGCCGGATCGCCGAGCGGCGTCGCGCGCCAGTCGAAATCGCGGATCCGCCCGCCCATCTCGCCGCCGCCGGCGAGAAACGCAGGCACCGGGCCGGCCGACGAAGGCATGACGCGAAGGGCAGCGGCGACGCGTGGATTCGGCAGCGTGTCAGCGCGCCGGCGGCACGTCGGTGCGCGGTGGCTTCGCGGGCGCGGCGTCGAGCGCGCGAAAGCGATCGATCTCCGGCCCCGGCGTGAAGTCGTCGAGCTCGTGCACGCGCCGCACCTCGATCGCCCCGGCGCGGCCTTCGCCGGCGGGGTTGGGGTAGCGACGCGACCACGCCATCGCCTCCTCGGCGGTCGGGACGTCGATCAGCGTGTAGCCCGAGACCAGCTCGCGCGAGTCGGGGAACGGACCGTCGACGATGCGCCGCGTACCGTCGGCCGCGTACACCTGGCGCCAGCCGGCGCGGCTCGGGTGCAGGCCGTTGGCGTCGACGAGCACGCCGGCCTTGGCCAGCGCCTCGTGGTACTCGGCCATCGCCGCGAGCAGCTCGGGCGGCGGCTCGGGCGTCGGGTCGGCCTCGAATTCGGGGGACGTGCGGACGAGGATCAGGAAGCGCATCGCCGAAGCTTACGCCGGCGCGGCCGAGGCACACCGAGCTACGATCGTGCGATGGACCCCGTTGCCCCGTCTCCCGCCGTGCCGGCGGTGTCGCCGCCCGCCGCCGCGGCGCCGGCCAAGGCCTTCGCGTCGCAGGCCGACCTCGACGAGAAGCAGGTCAGCTTCACGCGGCTGTCCAACAACGCCTACGCCTACACCGCCGAGGGCGACCCGAACACCGGCGTCGTCGTCGGCGACGACGCGGTGCTGGTGCTCGACACGCAGGCCACGCCGGCGATGGCGCAGGACGTGATCCGCCGCATCCGCGAGGTCACCGACAAACCGATCAAGTACGTGCTGCTGACCCACTACCACGCGGTGCGCGTGCTCGGCGCGTCGGCCTACGGCGCCGAGCACATCGTCGCCAGCGAAGACACGCGCGACCTGATCGTCGAGCGCGGCGAATTCGACAAGGCCAGCGAGATCGGTCGCTTCCCGCGGCTGTTCCGCAACGTCGACAGCGTGCCGCCGGGGCTGACCTGGCCGACGATCACCTTCACCGGCAAGATGACCTTGTGGCTCGGGTCGCTCGAAGTGCAGCTGCTGCAGCTCGGCCGCGGCCACACCAAGGGCGACACCGTCTGCTGGCTGCCCGAGCAGAAGATCCTGTTCTCGGGCGACCTCGTCGAGTACGACGCGACGCCGTACGCCGGCGACGCCTACTTCCGCGACTGGCCGGCGACCCTCGACCGCGTCGCCGCGCTCGGCCCGCTGCAGCTCGTGCCCGGCCGCGGCCCGGCGCTGACGACCCCCGAGCAGGTGGCCGCCGGCATCGCCGGCACGCGCGCGTTCATCGCCGACGTCCGCGCCGCGGTCGAGGACGGCGTGGCCGCCGGGCGCGACCTGAACGTCGTCTACAAGGACACGCTGGCACGGCTCGCGCCGAAGTACGGCCACTGGGTCATCTTCCAGCACTGCATGCCGTTCGACGTCACGCGCTGCTACGACGAGATGACCGGCTACGCCGACCCGCGCATCTGGACCGCCGAGCGCGACGTGCAGATGTGGCGCACGCTGGAGAGCTGAACCCCGCCGATTCGCGCCGATTCGAGGAGACCCGCATGCCGATCGAACGCATCCACCACGTCGCCTACCGCTGCCTCGACGCGAAGCAGACGGTGAACTGGTACCGCGATCACCTGGGGATGGAGTTCGTCCTCGCGATCGCCGAGGACGAAGTGCCGTCGACGCGCGAGCCCGACCCGTACATGCACGTCTTCCTCGACGCCGGTGGCGGCAACGTGCTCGCGTTCTTCGAGCTGCCGAAGGCCGCGCCGATGGGCCGCGACGCGGGCACGCCGCAGTGGGTGCAGCACATCGCGTTCAAGGTCGCGAGCGTCGACGAGCTCGAGGCGACGAAGGCCCGGCTGCAGGCCGCCGGCATCGACGTCCTCGGGCCGACCGACCACACGATCTTCAAGTCGATCTATTTCTTCGACCCCAACGGCCACCGCGTCGAGCTCGCCGCCGACACCGCGACGCCCGAGATGCAGAAGAAGCTCGACGACGTGAAGTGGGCGATGCTCGACGAGTGGGCCGAGACCAAGCGCGCGCCGCGCCACGCGGCGTGGATGCACGAGCGTCAGTTCACGCCGGCCGCCGGGGGCTGAGCCGCGCCGCGCCGCCGCGCGCACGCCCGCGATGCTGTCGACCTATACCTATCCGCGCTACGCGTACCGGCGGCCGGCCGAGCTCGACGCGCCGGGCACGGTGCCGCGCCACCCGGTGGTCGTCGTCGGCGCCGGACCGGTCGGGCTCGCCGCGGCGATCGACCTCGCGCAATACGGCCACCGCGTCGTGCTGCTCGACGACGACGACACCGTCAGCGTCGGCTCGCGCGGGCTGTGCTACGCCAAGCGCGCGCTCGAGATCCTCGACCGGCTGGGCTGCGGCGACGCGGTCGTCGCGCGAGGCGTCACGTGGAACGTCGGTCGCACGTTCCACCGCGACGACGAGGTGTTCGCCTTCAACCTGCTGCCCGAGCCCGACCATTGCCGTCCGGGGATGGTCAACCTGCAGCAGTATCACCTCGAGGAAATGCTCGTCGCCCGCGCCGCGGCGCTGCCGGCGATCGACCTGCGCTGGCGGCATGCGGTCGTCGGCGTGACCCCGGCCGGCGACGGCGTGCGCGTCGATGTCGACACCGCCGACGGCGCCTACACGATCGACGCCGACTGGCTCGTCGCCTGCGACGGCGCGAAGAGCCCGATCCGCCGCCGGCTCGGCCTCGACGTCGAAGGGCGGGTGTTCCAGGACCGTTTCCTGATCGCCGACGTCGTGCTGAAGCAGGAGATGTTCGCCGCCGGCGCCGCCGAGCGCTGGTTCTGGTTCGACCCGCCGTTCCACCCCGGGCAGAGCGTGCTGCTGCACCGCGAGGCCGACGACGTCTGGCGGATCGACTTCCAGCTCGGCTGGGACGCCGACCCCGACGTCGAACGCCAGCCCGAACGCGTGATCCCGCGGATCCGCGCGATGCTCGGCCCCGACCGCGACTTCGACCTCGAGTGGGTCAGCGTCTACACGTTCCAGTGCCGGCGGATGCAGCGCTTCCGCCACGGGCGCGTCGTGTTCGCCGGCGACAGCGCGCACCAGGTGTCGCCGTTCGGCGCGCGCGGCGCGAACTCGGGGCTGCAGGACGTCGACAACCTCGGCTGGAAGCTCGACCTCGTGCTGCGCGGTCTCGCCGACGATGAGTTGCTCGACAGCTACAGCGACGAACGCTGCGCCGCGGCCGACGAGAACCTGATGAACTCGACGCGGTCGACCGACTTCATCACGCCGAAGAGCGCGGTGTCGAAGGACTTTCGCGACGCGGTGCTGACGCTGGCGCGCGAGCACCCGTTCGCGCGCGCGCTCGTCAATTCGGGGCGGCTGTCGGTGCCGGCGCACCTGCACGACTCGGCGTTGAACACGCCCGACGACGCGGCGTTCGCCGGCACGATGGCCCCCGGCGCGCCGCTGGCCGACGCGCCGCTTGCCGACGTGTCGGGCCGGCCCGGCTGGCTGCTGCACCACTGCGGCGGCCGCTTCGTGCTGCTGCTGTTCGCGGCCGCGGACGGCGGCGTCGACGCCGCGGCGC
>CBDUBX010000191.1:0-5203 GCA_965365495.1 uncultured Burkholderiales bacterium | reverse complement strand
TGCTCGTCGGCTTGCGCCTCGTGCAGCAGCACGGCCGCGCACTGCACGAGGCCGAGCAGGGCCGCGCGCAGCTCGAGCAGCGCGTGCGCGAGGCCACCGAGCAGATCGAGCGCAACTTCCGCCAGCTCGCCGAGCTGCGCGTCGAGCAGGTCACCGAGCGCGAACGCAAGCGCATCGCCGCCGACCTGCACGACGACCTCGGCGCGAAGCTGTTGACGATCGTCCACACCAGCGAGTCCGAGCGCATCTCGACGCTCGCGCGCGAGGCGCTCGAGGAAATGCGGCTGTCGGTGCGCGGTCTCACCGGCAAGGCGGTGCGGCTGTCGGACGCGCTCGGCGACTGGCGCGCCGAGATCGTGTCGCGGCTCGCGCAGGCCGGCATCGTCGGCGAATGGGACGCGCCGGAGGAGCTGCCGCAGATGCTCAGCGCGCGCGCCTACGTGCAGACGACGCGCATCCTGCGCGAAGCGACGAGCAACATCATCAAGCACAGCCGCGCGACGCATTGCGCGGTCACCGCCGGGCTTGCCGACGGCGACTTTCAACTCGTCGTGCAGGACGACGGCGACGGCATCGCCAACGATGTCGACGGGCGCCCCGACCGCGGCCACGGTCTCGCGAGCATGAAGCACCGTGCCAAGCAGCTACAGGGGCAGTGTCTCGTCGAGAGCGCGCCGGGCTATGGAACCGTGATTCGCCTCACGCTTCCGCTGGATCGCGCGCTGCAGCCGTAGTCGCGCGGCATCGCGGCCGACGACAATCCGCGGGCTCGACGCTATCGCACCCGATGAAGACGATCCTGCTGCTCGAAGACCTGCCGGAAATCCGCGAGTGGCTGCGCAAGCTGGTGCTGCAGGTGTTCCCCGGGTCGACGATCTCCGAGAGCGCGCGCGTGCAGGACGCGCGCGAGATCGTCGCCGCGGTGAAGTTCGACCTCGCGCTCGTCGACCTCGGCTTGCCCGACGGCAGCGGTGTCGACGTCGTGACGCGGCTGCGCGACGCGCAGCCCGACGCGCGCTGCGTCGTCGTGACGATCCACGACGACGACGAGCACCTGTTCCCGGCGCTGCAGGCCGGCGCGTTCGGCTACATCCTGAAGGAGCAGCCGCGCGAGATGATCATCGAGCAGCTGCAGCGCATCGCGCAGGGCGAGCCGCCGCTGTCGCCGAGCATCGCGCGCCGCGTGATGGCCTACTTCAGCGCCAAGGCCAAGCCGCACGCGCTGCCCGGCACATCTTCGGCGGCGATGCCCGCGGTCAACCTCACCGAGCGCGAGAGCGAAGTGCTGCTGCGCGTCGCCAAGGGCTACACGCTGCCCGAGATCGGCGTGCAGCTCGGGCTGTCGCGGCACACGATCGCCGACTACGTGAAGCAGATCTACCGCAAGCTCAACGTGAGCTCGCGCGCCGAAGCCGCGCTCGAAGCGCAGCGGCTCGGATTGTTCCGCTGACCGCTCGCGCGCGCGGCGGCGCCTGACGGCGTACGCTGCACGCGATGGTCACCCCCGCTTCCCGCCGCCATTGCCTGGCGGTCGTCGCCGGCTGCACGGCCGGCGTCGCCGCCGCCGGTTTCGCGTCGCGCACCGCGGCGCAGCCCGCAACGCCCGCCGGCCGCGGCGATGCAGACGCGCACCGTGCCGTCCAGCGGCGAGCGCCTGCCGGTCGTCGGCCTCGGCACCTGGCTCGGCTTCGACCATGCGCCGGGCAGCAAGGCGTACACGCGGCTGCCCGGCGTGCTCGCGGCGCTGTTCGCGGCCGGCGGCGGCCGCCAGCGCGTCGAAGACGGCGCGCGCCTCGTCGACGGTATCGAAGGCGAGCGCGAGCACGCCACTCAGCGTGCGGCCGGCGCCGTTGCGCAACGCGCCTTGCAGCGTGCCGCCCACGCACAGGAACGGACGTGGGCGACGCGCTCGACGACGCGCGTCGCCTAGGAGACCTCGGCGATGCAAGGGATGCCGTGCTTCCCGCAGTACAGCGTCGTGCGCGGCGGTGCGTGCGGCTGGCCCGCATCGTCGGGAATCTTTTCAACCAGAGGAAGCTGCGTCGCGGCTCAGACGGCGAGCAACCGCATGCCTTCGAGGCGTGCCGCCTGGCGATCGAAGGTGACGCTGTGCGAGCATCCATGCAGATGGTCGACCGCGGCGATCAACGCGTCGGCGAAGTCGACGCCCGGGGTGCGGTAGGCGTCGAGCGCCATCCACGCGGCCGCGCCGTCCTGGATCGACAGGCGCGCATCGGCAAGGATGCGCAGCAAGGCGTCGCTCATCGCCTCCCGGCCGACCTGGTAGCGGGTGCGCAGGACCCACGTCAGCTCGGCCAGCGTGATGAGCGACACGTGCCCGCGGCGGTCGGGCCCGAGCGTTCGCTCGACGAAGCGGGTGGCCGCGGCCGACTGTCGCGGGTCGTCCTGCACCAGATAGCGGATCAGGACGTTGGTGTCGATGCCGATCAACGCCGCGGCTCTTTCCGGCTTCCCATCTGCGCGATCGCGGCGTTCATGTCCTCGATGGACAGCGGCTTCGTGCGCCGGCCCTTGAATGCACCGCGCAGAGACGTGATGTCGCCTTTGACGACCACCAGTCGATACCCTTGCCAGGCAGGAACGAAGCGGATCTTGTCCCCGGGGCCGACCCCCAGCGCGTCGCGCACCGCCTTGGGTACGGTGATCTGGCTCTTGCTGGTGAGCGTGGCTTCTTCCATTCGAACCCCGGCGTAAGGCGTTATCGGATTGTGCCTTACTGAGCGCAACGCTCGTTGGTCTCGGATCAGAGCTTGCGCCCTTTCTGCAGCTGCTCGCGCTGGACGCGGTCGCGACCCTGCCGGTCGACCTCGGCCATCCCTGCGGAGAAGACGACGACCTCGCGCTCGCAGGCGCCCATCCTGTTGAAGCCGCAGCTGGTCACGGCGACCAGTCCGTCGCCCTGCCAGATGCGGCGCTCCGCCGTCCAGCGCCCGCCGACATCGTTGTGCATCGGCACCTGCTTCAGCTCCGGCCGGCCGAAGCGCTCGGTCAACGCGACTCGGCGGCCGCCTGGGTTTTCGGCTCGAAACGGATCGACTCGACGCTGCCGCCGACCAGCCGCACCGTCAGGCTCGGCAGCAGCAGCCACCCCGGCAGGTCTTCGCGGCTGAACTCGACGTGGACTTCGTCCTTGCGCAACGACGTGGTGGCCGACTGGCAGGTCTGCGGCGGGGGCTCGAACATCCGCAGCGGCCCGCACACCGGCAGCTCGAGCGGAACACCGAAGGCGATGCCGAACACCGTCGGCGCGCTCGCGCGCCGCGCTGCGCGTTCGGCTTCCGCTGCCGCAGCGGCCTGCTGCTGAGCCTCGGCGCGCTGCTGCTGCGCGGCGAGCTGCGGTGCCAGCGCCTCCTGGATGCGCGGCGCGGCCTTCTTCATCTCCTCGTCGAGACGCGCGACGTCGGCCGCGGTGACGACGCCCGTGACCGGGTGGCCAACCGTCTCCTGCCACTTCGAGACGACGTAGTCGAAGTCCGTGCACTGCAGCGGGAACTGCAGATGCTTGCGCCCCCAGCGCCGCAGCGGCGACGCAGCCCGCTGCTCGGCCTGCGACTCGCTGCGCAGGCCGCCCGAGGTGGCGCAAGGCCGCGGCACCTCGCCCGGCGCCAGCGCCGGCGCCGGCAGGAAGTCGACCGGGTCGGGGTACACCACGCGTTGCGGCGGCGGGGTCTGCGCCAGGGCGGTCGCCGCCAGCAGCGCGAAGGTCGCCACGATCAGGGCGCCGGGCTGGGCGCGCCGAAGTGGTGTTCCGATCGATGCCATCGCTTGCCCCTCAAAGTCGGCGCACATCGCGCCCGCATCCTTTGTAGGAAGGCCGGCTTACCGGCGAGTTACTGGAAACCGCCGCCTCGAGCCCGCCGACAGGCGCTTCTGGAGAAAGACGCCGCAATTGCATCGAGATCGACCGCCGCCTGCACGCCGAGCTGTCTTTCGCGCTGGCCGAATCTCCGGCCGTCGCGTTGCTCGGGCCGCGCCAGGTGGGGAAAACGACCCTTGCGCTCGCCGTCGCTGCATCGCGGCCGTCGGTCTATCTCGATCTCGAGTCTGAAGGCGACCGCGCCAAGCTCGCCGAGCCCGCGCTGTACCGGGGGCAGCACGCCGACAAGCTGGTCGTCCTCGACGAGATCTAGCGCACGCCGCAGCTCTTCCAGAGCCTGCGCAGGCTGATCGACGCCGGTCGGCGGCGCGGGCGCGGCGCGGGGCGCTTCCTGATGCTCGGATCGGCGTCGATCGACCTGCTGCGCCCAATCCAGCGAGTCGCTGGCCGGTCGCATCCGCTACGTCGAACTGGGCCCGGTCAACGCCGGCGAAGCCCGCCGCGCCGGCCTCGACGCGCTGTGGCTGCGCGGCGGATTTCCCGACAGCCTGCTCGCCGGCGACCATGGCGCCGGCCTGCGCTGGCGCTTCGACTTCGTGCGCACCTATCTCGAACGCGACGGGCCGCAACTCGGACCACGCATTCCCGCCGAGACGCTGCGCCCCGGCTGTGGACGATGCTCGCGCACCAGTAGGGCGGCCTGCTTAGCGCGGCGGCGCTGGCGCGGTCGCTGGCGGCCGACGGCAAGACGGTGTCAGCGCATCCCGACCTGCTGGTCGACCTGCTGCTCGTGCGTCGCCTGCCGCCGTGGCACGACAACGTCCGCAAGCGCCTGGTGAAGCCGCCGAAGGTCTACGTCCGCGACAGCGGGATCGTCCACGCTGCTCGGCATCGGCGATCGCGAGGGCCTGCTCGCGCACCCGGTGGCCGGCGCAAGTTGGGAGGGTCTGGCGATCGAGTCGCTGGTCGCGACCGCACCGCGCGGCAGCACGGGATTCTTCTTCCGCACCGCAGCCGGCGCCGAGATCGACCTACTGCTGCAATTGCCGGGCCGGCGCAAGCCGTGGGCGATCGAGATCAAGCGCGGGCTGGCCCCCAAGCTCGAACGCGGCTTTCATCTGGCCTGCGACGACGTGTAGCCGCTGCAGCGGCACGTAGTCGACGGCGGCGGCGAGCACTTCGCGATCGCCGAGCGCAGCGGGGCTGTTCCGCTGAAGCTCGGGCGCGGCGACGCCGAACGGCGTACGCTGCACGCGATGCTCACGACTGCCGACCGCCGTCGTTGCCTGGCCCTCGCCGCCGGCGTCGCTGCCGGTTTCGCGTCGCGCACCGCGGCGCAGCCCGCAACGCCCGCCGGCCGCGGCG
>CBDUBX010000190.1:0-5256 GCA_965365495.1 uncultured Burkholderiales bacterium | reverse complement strand
CGACGCCGACGAGGTCACCTATCCGGCGCACGTGATCCTGCGCTACGAGATCGAGAAGGCGTTGATCGACGGCGACGTCGAAGCCGACGACATCCCGGCGCTGTGGGACGCGAAGATGGCCGAGCTGCTCGGCGTCGACACGCGCGGCAACTACACCGACGGTCCGCTGCAGGACGTGCACTGGCCCGAAGGCCTGTTCGGCTACTTTCCGTGCTACACGCTCGGCGCGATGTACGCCGCGCAATGGTTCGCGGCGATGCGCCGCGACGTGCCCGACCTCGACGACCGCATCGGCGCTGGCGACCTCGCGCCGCTGTTCGGCTGGCTCGACGACCGCATCTGGCGCCAGGGCAGCCGCTGGACGACCGACGAGCTCGCGCGCCGCGCCAGCGGCGAGGCGCTGAACCCCGAGCACTTCCGCGCCCACCTCGAAGCCCGCTACGGCTGACGCGCCGCGCGCGGCGCCGCGCCGCTGCGCGTCAGCCGCGCAGCGCGAGCGCGTGGTCGAGGTCGTCGAGCACTTCGTCGAGCCGCTTCAGCGCCCGCGCCGCACGCGTGCCGCGCGGCGGCCGGCTGCGTGCGACGAGCACGCGGTCGGGGTCGTCGAGCGCCGCGGCGTCGAGCGCCAGGCCGTGGCGCGTGAGCGTCGCGCCGAGCACGCTGCGGCGCGACCGCAGGTCGGCGCGCGTGTGCTGGTAGGCGTGCTCGGCGAGCCGCCGGCGCTGCGAATACGCGAACACGTTGGCGACGAACATCTGCGGGTCGCGCTGGTCGGGTTCGAACAGCACGATGTCGGTGCGCGGATGCGTCGCCTCGTAGCCCTTCAGTCCGAGCTCGAGCCGCGAATGGATCAACGACCGGAAGGTCTGGCTCAGCACCACCGGCAGGCCGCCGTCGACGAGGTTCGGGATGCGGCCGTTCTCGCCGAGCACGCGGTGGCGCGGCCGGCGGCTGGCGTCGAACGGCACCAGCGGGTTCAGGCACAGCACGACGTCCAGACGCAGGTCGAGCAGCACGCTCGCGTGCAGCGTCTTCTTCAACGCGCCGTCGACGTAGCTGCGGCTGCCGATGCGCACGGGCGGGAACAGCCCCGGCAGCGCCGCGCTCGCGGCGACCGCGCGCGAGATCGGCACGTCGTCGTAGCCCGGCAGGCCGAACGGCGCCGGCTCGCCGCTGTCGAGGTCGGTGGCGACGACGACCAGGCGCCGCGGCAGCCGGCGGAAGTCGTCGCTGCGGCCCGGCGCGGCGAACGCGCGCTGCAGGTGCGACTGCAGCGGCGCGCTGCTGAACAGCCCCGTCGGCAACGCCGCGCCGAGACGTTCGAGCGCGCCCACGAGCGGGCCGCCGCGCAGCATCCCGGCGACGGCCTGCGCGGCGAGCAGCGGCACGCCGGCGACACGGCGCGCGTATTCGCCGAGCGCCGGGCGGAAGAACAGGCTCGGCCGGATCACGTCCTCGCGCGGGCCGTCGTTCTCGATGAACGAGCGCAGCAGCTGGCGCGGCGTCAGGCCGTTGGCCAGGCCGGCGGCGACGACCGCGCCGGCCGACACGCCGACGTAGCCGTCGAGCGCGTTGAAGTCGACGCCGGGCAGCGCCTCCTCCAGCGCGCACAACGCGCCGATCTCGTAAATCGCGCCGAGCGGCCCGCCGCCGGCGAGCGCGAGGCCGACGCGCGGCCGCGTTGCCGGGGCCGAGGTCGCGCCGCTCGCGGCAGCGCGCGGCGCCGTCACCGTCAGGTTCGAACGGTCGGACATGCGCCGAAGAAGTCGGGCGAACTTGCCGCGACGGGTGCGCACACCGCGACGACGACGGCCGCGACGACCGCCGCCACGGCGACCGCTGCGACGGCCGCGGCACCGACGAAAAGGGGCGCCGCAGCGCCCCCGTCTCGCTCCGCGCTCATCCGCGTCGCGAGGTGATCACCCCGCGGCCGCGCCCGACGCCGGCGACGCCTTGCGCGCGCGCCGCGGCGCTGACTTGCGCGCCGGAGCGGCGGCCTTCGCGCTGCGCGCGCTGCCGTTGCCGCGCGCGGTCTTGGCGGCCGTGCCTCGAGACAGCCGCGCGACCGCGGCGGCGAGCTCGTCGACGCGCTTGACCAGCGCATCGACGTCCTTCGCGGTCGGCACGCCGAGCTTGTTCATCGCCTTGGCGGTGCGCTGCTCGAAGATCGCTTCGAGCTTGTCCCAGTTCTGACCGGCGCGCGCCGACACGTTGCCGGCCATCGCGGTCATCTTGCCGGTGACCTCGTTGATCTTGTCCTCGGCGATGCCTTGCGTCTTCTTCTGCAGCGTCAGGCCTTCCTTGACCAGCGCTTCGAAGACCTTGTTGCCTTCTTCCTGGGCCTTGCTGAACGCGCCCATGCCGGCCAGCCAGATCTGGTGTGCCGACTCGCGCACCGCGCTCGCGAGGTGGCTGTCGAGCAGGCCGGCGGCCGCCGAGGCGCCGGTCGACTTGCGCGAGGTCTGCGGGCTGCCCTTCGTCTTGCGGACCATGACGTTCTCCTAAGCGTTCGTGGTCGACGGCCACGCCGCGCAGCCGATCGGCAGCGGTCGCCTTCGCGCCGCTGCAGCGGCGAATATAGGGTTCGCCCGCGGGACGCGCGGCGAAATCTCTAGTGAGCGGGCTCTATGCTTCGCGCCGTTTTCGGCCGGCGGAGCCGGCGGCAAACGCGCGTCGGGCGCGGGAGAACGCATGCACTATTTCGTCACCGGTGCCACCGGCTTCATCGGCAGGCGGCTCGTCAAGTCGCTGCTCGCGCGTCGCGGCAGCGTCGTGCACTTCCTCGTTCGCCGCGGCAGCGAAGACAAGCTCGCCGCGCTGTACGACGAATGGGGGGTGGACCGCGCGCGCGCAGTGCCGGTAATCGGCGACCTGACCGAAAAGCGCCTCGGCGTCGCCGCGGCGACGGTCAAGGCGCTGAAGGGGCGCATCGACGCCGTCTACCACCTTGCCGCGGTGTACGACCTCGGCGCCGACGCGGCGAGCCAGATCGACGTCAACGTCGACGGCACGCGCCACCTCGTCGACTTCGCGCACGCGGTGCAGGCGGCGCACCTGCACCACGTCAGCAGCATCGCCGCGGCCGGGTTGTACGAAGGCGTGTTCCGCGAGGACATGTTCGACGAGGCCGAAGGGCTGGACCACCCGTACTTCCGCACCAAGCACGACAGCGAGAAAATCGTCCGCACCGAGTGCCGCGTGCCGTGGACGGTGTACCGGCCCGCGCTCGTCGTCGGCGACAGCCGAACCGGCGAGATGGACAAGGTCGACGGGCCGTACTACTTCTTCAAGCTGATCCAGCGGATGCGCCAGATCCTGCCGCCGTGGATGCCGGCGGTCGGCATCGAAGGCGGGCGCATCAACATCGTCCCGGTCGATTTCGTCGTCGCCGCCATCGACCACGTGAGCCAACTGAAGGCGGCGGCGATCGCCGGCAAGTGCTACCACGTCGTCGACCCGAACGGCTACCGCGTCGGTGACGTGCTCGACGTGTTCGCGCGCGCCGCGCACGCGCCGAAGATGAACCTGTTCGTCAACGCCGCGCTGCTCGGCTTCGTCCCGAAGAGCGTGAAGAAGGGGCTGATGGCGCTGGCGCCGGTGCGGCGCATCCGCACCGCGGTGATGAAGGACCTCGGGCTGCCCGAGGACATCTTCACGTTCGTCAATTTCCCGACACGCTACGACCGGCGCGAGCTCGACGCCGCGTTGAAGGGCAGCGGCATCGTCTGCCCCGACCTGCACGACTACGCGTGGCGGCTGTGGGATTACTGGGAGCGCCACCTCGACCCCGACCTGTTCATCGACCGCAGCCTGAAGGGCGCGGTCGGCGGCAAGGTCGTCGTCGTCACCGGCGGCAGCTCGGGCATCGGCCTGGCGGCGGCGCACAAGTTCGCCGAGGCCGGCGCGACGACGATCGTCTGCGGCCGCGACCGCGACAAGCTCGACGAGGCTTGCGCCGAGGCCAAGGCGCGCGGCCACGCGTTCGTCGCGTACGCGGTCGACCTCGCCGACGCGGCCGACTGCGATAGTTTCGTGCAGCAGGTGCTCGCCGACCACGGCAGCGTCGACTTCCTCGTCAACAACGCCGGACGCAGCATCCGCCGCGCGATCGAGAGCAGCTACGACCGCTTCCACGACTTCGAGCGCACGATGCAGCTGAACTATTTCGGCTGCCTGCGGGTGACGATGGGGTTGCTGCCGGGCATGGTCGCGAAGAAGCGCGGCCACGTCGTCAACATCAGCTCGATCGGCGTGCTGACCAACGCGCCGCGGTTTTCGGCCTACGTGGCGAGCAAGGCCGCGCTCGACGCGTGGACGCGCTGCGCGTCCAGCGAGTTCGCCGACGTCGGCGTGACCTTCACGACGATCAACATGCCGCTCGTGCGCACGCCGATGATCGCGCCGACCAAGCTCTACAACAACGTGCCGACGCTGGCGCCCGAAGACGCCGCCGACCTGATCGCGCAGGCCTGCATCGCCAAGCCGGTGCGCATCGCGACGAGGCTCGGCACCGCCGGTGAACTGCTGCATGCGCTGCTGCCGCGGGTCGCGCAGATCGGCATGAACACCGCGTTCCGAATGTTCCCCGACTCGTCGGCGGCGTCTGGCAAGGGGCGCGACGACAAGCCGCAGCTCAGCGCCGAGGCGATGGCGATGCAGCAGCTGATGCGCGGCATCCACTTCTGACGGCGGCGGTTGGCCGCGCGGCTGGCGCGGCGCGCGCCGGCCATGCAATACGGCGCGCGGCGAGCCGCGCGCCAGTTCACTGGCCGATCTGCAGCACCAGTTTGCCGAAGTTCGCGCCGGTGAAGAGCTTGTTCAGCGTCGCCGGGAATCCGTCGATCGCGCCGTGGACGACGTCTTCGCGACTCTGCATGCGGCCGTCGGCCAGGTAGCCGGCGAGCTCGGCGACCGCGAGGTGGTAGCGGTCGGCGTAGTCGAACACCAGCATCCCCTGCATCGTCGCGCGCTGCACGAGCAGCGACAGGTAGTTCTTCGGCCCCTGCACGCCGCCCTCGGCGTTGTACTGGCTGATCGCGCCGCAGACGACGACGCGCGCGCCGCGCGCCAGCCGCGCGAGCGCGGCGTCGAGGATGTCGCCGCCGACGTTGTCGAAGTAGATGTCGATGCCCTTCTGACAGTGCGCCTTCAGCCCTTCGACGACGTTGCCGGCCTTGTAGTCGATGCAGGCGTCGAAACCGAGCTCGCGCACGACCCAGTCGCACTTCGCGCTGCCGCCGGCGATGCCGACGACGC
>CBDUBX010000189.1:0-5258 GCA_965365495.1 uncultured Burkholderiales bacterium | reverse complement strand
GCTTCATCGCGCTCGAGTTCGGCCACCGCCTCGCGCAGGCGCAGCGCGAGCGCGATCTGGCGATCGACTCGCGCCGCTCGGCCGACGACGACCGGCAGCGGCTGATCGAGCTGAATGCCGCGCTCAAGGCGCAGATCGAGGAAACCGAGAAGCTGCACGCGCAGCTGTCGGAGCAGGCGCTGCGCGACCCGCTGACCGGGTTGCACAACCGCCGCTACCTGTTCGAGATGGCGCCGGCGCTGCTCGAACTGGCGCGGCGCAAAGGTTCGCCGCTGTGCGTCGTGCTGCTCGACCTCGACCACTTCAAGCTGCTCAACGACACCTACGGCCATCAGGCCGGCGACGCGGTGCTGCAGCGCTTCGCCGGGCTGCTGACGCAGACGCTGCGCAAGAGCGACATCGTCTGCCGCTACGGCGGCGAGGAATTCGTCGCGGTGATGCCCGACATCGACGCCGACGGCGCCGAGGCGATGATTTCGCGGCTGCTGGTCGCGTTCCAGGCGCGCCCGGCCGACACCGGCCGGCGCCGCCTGCCCGGCGGCTCGTTCTCGGCCGGCATCGCGCTGTTCCGTCGCCACGGGCAGACCCTCGAACACCTGCTGCTGCGCGCCGACCGCGCGCTGTACACCGCCAAGAACCAGGGCCGCGCGCGCATCGAACGCGCGCCGCGCACCGGGTTCGGTGCGCTGAACTGACGCTGCCGCGGGCGCCGCGCTACAGCGTCGTCAGGATCTGCGCGCCGCTGGCCTGCAACGCCTGCTTGGCGGCGTCGAACTGCGGCTCGCTGGTCGGGTGGACGACGACGGCCCAGCGGCTGCTGCGCAGCGCGGTGCGCAGCTCGTTCATCAGCAGCGTGTGGTCGGGGCGCAGCGACAGCAGCCCGGCGATCATCATCGCGAACGCGGTGACGAAGCCGACGATGACGAAGAACGAAAAGTACGGGCTCGCGACGATCAGCGACATCCCGGTCGAATAGAGCCACGCGAAGATCAGCACGCCAACCGCCGCGCCGACGACGCCGAGAATCGCGTGGCTGCGCAGGATGGTGCGGAAGATCCCGCGGGCTTCGGGCTCGACCGAGCGCGCAAAGATCTCGTGGTGCGACAGCGTGGCGTCCGACGGGCCCAGCACGCGCAACTGCGCCGCGGTGATCCCGGCGACACCGGCCAGCCGGCCGGCAGCCGATTCGGCGGCTTCGCGTTCGCCGTAGACGCCGGCCAGCTTGCTGAGCGAGCGCTCGCCGAACAGTCCCTTCAACCCGAACGCCATGTCGATCCCCTGCCGCCCGCGCGGTGGCGAATCGCCGCCCGTCGTCGTCGGTGGCGGCGCGAGGCAAGTGTTATTCCCGAGCTGCCGGGTACAACCGACAGGGGCCGTGCGTCGCACGCGCCGCACAGAACATGTCGCCGGCGCGAGGCACTCACGTGGAGCGGGCGCGACCGGCGATCATTCGCGGCCGCCGACCGTCGTTGCGATGCCTGCCCCTCGCGCTGCCGCCGCCGCCCCTGCTGCCGAACCGCTGACGATCGCCGTCGACGGCGTCGGCACCGTGTCGGCCCTGCGCCTCGCGCCGCCGTCGGCGCGCGCCGGCTTCGTCTTCGCCCACGGCGCCGGCGCCGGTATGACGCACCCGTTCATCGCCGCGGTCGCCGCCGGCCTCGCCGAACGCGGCATCGCGACGCTGCGATTCCAGTTTCCGTTCATCGATGCCGCCGCCGACGGCGCGCGCCGCGGCCGCCCCGACCCGCCGGCGGTGGCGCAGGCCACGGTGCGCGCCGCGGTCGCGTACGCGCGGTCGCGCGACCCGGCGTGGCCGTGGTTCGCCGGCGGCAAGTCGTTCGGCGGCCGCATGACGTCGCAGGCCGCGGCCGCGCCGCCCGGGCTGCCCGGCGTCGACGGGCTGGTGTTCGTCGGCTTTCCGCTGCACCCTGCCGGCCGGCCGGCGACCACCCGCGCCGGCCACCTCGCCGACGTCGCGCTGCCGATGCTGTTCGTGCAGGGCACGCGCGACGCGTTGGCCGAGGCGGCGCTGATCGACGGCGTCGTCGCCGCGCTGGGCGACCGCGCGCTGCTCCACTGGATCAACGACGCCGACCACGCGTTCCACGTGCGCCGCGCGAGCGGGCGCGACGACATCGCGGCGCGGAGCGAAGTCGTCGACGCGATCGCCGGCTGGATCGACGCGCGGCTGCGCTGACGACGAGCGGCGCCTTGCGTCATGCGCGCGCGCGGCGACGTCGGGGTCGCGACACCGCCGTCGCGCGCTCGCGGCGGTTCTTCACCCACCACAACCAGCCGCCGGTCGCCAGCAGCAGCAGCGGCGCCGCACCGGCCAGCGCCATCAGCGTCAGCCCGACGTCGCCGAACGCGCTGCCGACGTGCAGCGGCAGCAGCCAGTGCATGAATTCCTCGCCGCCGCTGCGCGTGCGCCGGCTGCGCTCGGCGATCGCCGCGCCGCTGGTCGGGTCGACCCAGACCAGCGTGTCGCCGTCGCGGTCGACGTCGCCCGGACCCGCGAGCTGGAACAGCACGCCGACCGCGCCGCGCGCCGGCAGGCGCATCTCGACGACGTGCAGCCCCGGGTACGCGGCGGTCACGCGGTCGCGCAGCGCGTCGAGCGCGAGCCCGACGTCGTCGCGCGACCCCACCGGAAACGGCAGCACCGGGGTCGGGTCGACACGCGACACCAGCGCCACCAGCGAGCGCACCTGCAGCAGGTAGACGAGCGTCGCGCCGGTCAGCGTCGACAGCAGCAGCAGGCCGACGATCAGCGTGCCGGCGCTGCGGTGGACGTCGAGCGCGACGCGCGCCGCGTTGGCGCGCCAGTTCACCGCGAGCAGGCGCGCCAACCGCTGCCGCGTTCGCGGCCACGCGAGCACCGCACCGCTCACCGCCGACACCAGCAGCAGCAAGCCGGCGACGCCGACGAACTGCGACCCCGGTTCGCCGGCGAGCAGGTTGCGGTGCAGCTCGTAGATCGTGCGCATCGCGTGCGGTCGGTCCAGCGCCAGCACTTCCAGGCTGCGCGTGCCGAGTAGCGCGCCGCTCGACGGATCGACGAACGCTTCGATGCGGCCGACCGCGACCCGCGCCGGGCCGGCGCGGACGACCAGGCGCAGCGGGTCGCCAGGCTCGCGCGGCGGCCGCACGCGCTCGACCCAGCCGAGCGCGTGTTCGTCCTGGACCCGCGCGACGATCGTTTCGAGGTCGAGCGCCGGCGCCGCCGCGGCGACGCGAAACCAGCTTGGGTTGAGCAAGCGGTCGACCTCGTCGCGCCACACCAGCAGCGCGCCGGTGGCGCCGACCATCACGAACCACAGACCGAGCGCCAGACCGAGCCAGCGGTGGACGAAATGCCAGCGGCGCGGGGCCGTGTCCATGCAGGGATCGTAGCCAGACGGTCGCGATGCACAGCCGATACCCGACGACGCTGGTCACACTGGCCGACCGAGGTCGTCTGCTCGATCCATCGCTCCCCGTCCCGCCCGCCGCCGTTCGCTCCCGGCAAACCGTGCTTCGTCGCCGAGCGCTGGCGCGGCCGCGGCGCGCCGTTATCGTGCCGGCCATGACTGCTGTCGACCCCGCGACCGACGACGCCCCGCCGGCGGCGATCGCGCCCTACCGCGCGTCGATCACCCTCGGCAGCGTCGGCGTCGCGGCGGGCTTCGCGCTGGCCGCAGCCGCGGTGCTGCACCCGTTCTTCTCGGTGCCGTTCGGCGTGCTGCTCGGGCGGTCGCTGTTCGTGTCGGCGACGCTGCTGTTCGTGTTCGTCGCCGCGCAGCGCGTGCCCGAGCCGAAGCTGCCGCGCTGGCTGCCGCGGTGGCTGTTCACCGTCGTCGCGGTGTGCCTGGCGGCGCCGCTGGCGGCCGGCACGGCGTACCTGTTCTCGGTCGGCGGACGCGTCGGCGACTTCGTCTACAGCACGCCGCGGCTCACCGGCTTTGCGATCCTCGCCGGCACCGCGCTGCTGCTCGGGCTGCTGCTGACGTTGACCGCGCAGCTGCGCCAGCGCGAGGCCCAGGCGCGGTCTCAGGCGCTGGCGTTCGAGCTCGAACGCAGCCGCCTCGAAAAGCAGGCGGTCGACGCGCGGCTGGCGCTGCTGCAGGCGCAGATCGAGCCGCACTTCCTGTTCAACACGCTGGCCAACGTGCAGGCGCTGGTCGAAAGCGGCTCGCCGCGCGCCGCGCCGGTGCTGACGAGCCTGATCGCCTATCTGCGCGCCGGCATGCCGCGGCTGCACGACGCTGCGCCGACGCTCGACACCGAATTGACGCTGGTGCGCGCCTACCTCGAACTGATGCAATTGCGCATGCCCGACCGCCTGCACTTCGACCTGCAAATCGACCCCGCGTTGGCCGGTCAACGCTTCCCGCCGCTGGCGCTGCTGACGCTGGTCGAAAACGCGGTGCGCCACGGCATCGACCCGGCCGAGGACGGCGGCCGCATCGGCATCGGCGCGGCGCGCGACGCCGACGAGCTCGTGGCCTGGGTCGAGGACACCGGCTGCGGCATCGCCGCCGACGCCGCACCGGGCACCGGGCTGTCGAACCTGCGGTCGCGGCTCGCGGCGTTCTACGGCCCCGGCGCGACGCTGAAGCTGTCGCCGCTGCGCGCCGCGCCGCCGCACGGGCTGCGCGCCGAGATCCGCTGGCGCGCATGACCGACGCGCTAGTGCCCGTCGCCGCGCCGCGCGCGCTGATCGCCGACGACGAGCCGCTGTTGCGCGAACGGCTGGCGCAGCTGCTGGCGCGCGCGTGGCCCGAACTCGTCGTCGTCGCGCAGGCGCGCAACGGCCGAGAGGCGATCGCGCTGTCCGAGACGCACCGGCCCGACGTCGTCTTTCTCGACGTGCACATGCCGGGCATCGACGGCATCGAGGCCGCGCGCGCGATCGGCGACGCCGCGCGGATCGTTTTCGTCACGGCGCACGAACACTATGCGGTGCGCGCGTTCGAACGCGGCGCGGTCGACTATCTCGTCAAGCCGTTCGACGAAGCGCGCCTGGCGGCCACCGTGCAGCGGCTGCGCACCGCGCTGGCCGCGCCGGCCGCGCAACGGCTGGCGCCGCTGCTCGAGCAGTTGGCACAGCAGCTGCGCGCGCCGGCGGCGCAACCGACGCCGACGGCCGCCGCGCGCCGCGCGCCGCTGCAATGGATCAAGGCGTCGGTCGGCCCGAACCTGCGGCTGATCCCGGTCGACGAGGTGATCTACCTGCGCAGCGACGAGAAGTACACGCTCGTCGTCTGGCAAGGCGGCGA
>CBDUBX010000188.1:0-5268 GCA_965365495.1 uncultured Burkholderiales bacterium | reverse complement strand
GGCGGTCGCGGCGCGCCGCCGCACGTAGCGCCGATGCCGCGGCGCTCGCGCGTTGGGCCGACCGCGGCTGGACACGGCGCTTGTGCTGCTGAGGCCGCGAACCCACGGAGCCGCAACGTCGAACGGGAGCCGACCGTGAACCTCGATCTTCCCAGTCCCGCCGCGCACCGCATCCGCGTGCTCGAGGTCGTCGGCAACGGCATCGTCGGCGGCATGGAAAGCGTCGTGCTGCGGCTCGTCGACGGGCTGCCGCGCGAGCGCTTCCAGATCTTCGCGCTGTGCCCGTACGAAGGCGCGTTCAGCGCGCGGCTGCGCGAACGCGGCGTCGCGTGCCAGGCGGTGCCGATGCCCGACGACCCGCCTTGGTCGGCGATCCAGACGGTTTGCGCGCTGGTGCAGTCGCTGCAGATCGACGTGCTGCACGCGCACCTGGCGAACGCCCACCTGCTCGCCGGCATCGTCGGCCGCCTCACCGGGCGCCCGGTGCTGGCGACCGTCCACGGCCGGCAGATGACGCTCGCCGACCTCGAGGTGCACCGCGCCGCCGGTACCCACCTGTGCACCGTGTGCCGCCACAGCGAGCTGCACGCGATCGGGCTCGGCGTCGACCCGCGCCGGCTGAGCTGTATTCCGAACGGCGTCGACACGTCGGTCTTCGCGCCGCGCGCCGACGACGGCGACGGCGACGCCGCCGACCGCCGCTTCACCGTCGGCTTCGTCGGCCGGCTGTCGCCGGAGAAGGGCCCCGAGCTATTCATCCGCGCTGCCTTGCTGCTGCACGACGTCCTGCCCGGCGCGCGCTTCGTGCTGTTCGGCGACGGGCCGTTACGGCCGGCGCTGCGCGCGTTGCTCGACGCGCACGGCGCGTCGGCGCGGATCGAGCTCGCCGGCGTGCGCGACGACATGCCCGACGCCTACCGCGAGATCGACGTGCTGGTGTCGACGTCGCACTCGGAAGCGATGCCGCTGGCGGTCATGGAAGCGATGGCCAGCGCGCTGCCGGTCGTCGCGACGCGCGTCGGCGGCGTTCCCGACCTCGTCGAGCACGGCGCCACCGGCTGGCTCGTCGACCCGGGCCACGTCGACGCGATCGTCGCCCACGTGACGCAGCTGCACGCCGACCCCGATCTGCGGCGGACGATGGGCCGGCGCGGGCGGCAGCGGATGGTCGATCGCTACACGCTCACGGCGTCGCTGCAGGCCACCGGCCAGCTGCTGGCGCGGCTCGCCGACCCGCCCGGCGCCGAAGCGCCGCGCATCGAAGTGCCGCGCCGACCGCCGGCGCGCGCCGGTCCCGCGCTGCGGCCGAAGTCGGGGGCGATCGCCGCGCGCGAGGCGGCGCTGGCCCTCGCGCCGCTGCGCGACCCGGGGTAGCGCGACCGCGCGACGCGGTCAGGCGCCGCGTCGCGGCGCCGATCGACCGGCGCCGCGCAGCGGCTTCGGCGCGAGCGTCTCGAGCGGCCGTGCCCGGGCGCGGCCCGCCGCGTTGCCACACCCGCGCCGCGCGGCGATCACCACTCGCGCAGCCGCGTGCGCAGCCGGGCGATCGACTGGCTGTGCAGCTGGCAGACGCGGCTTTCGGTGACGCCGAGCACCGCCGCGATCTCCTTCAGGTTCATGTCGTGTTCGTAGTACATGCTCATCACGTACTGCTCGCGCTCGGGCAGGTTCTTGATCGCCTGCACCAGCGCTTCGCGCATCCGCTGGTCCTGCAGCCGCCCCATCGGGTTGGCTTCGTTGTCGATGACGTGGCGGTCGAGGTAGTCGTCGTCGCCTTCGTCGCCGCTCATGTCCTCGAGGTAGATGAGCTGCGTGCCGCGCACCTTGCCGAGCAGCTCTTGGTAGTCGGTCAGCGACAGGCCCATCTCGGCGGCGATCTCGCCTTCGCTCGGCGCGCGGCCCAGGCGCTGCTCGAGCTTGTGCACGGCTGTTTCGATGCTGCGCTGGTGACGGCGGTCGCCGCGGCTCATCCAGTCGTTGCCGCGCAGCTCGTCGAGCATCGCGCCGCGGATGCGCTGCGTCGCGAAGGTCTCGAACTGCACGCCCTGCCCGGCGTCGAAGCGCGTCAGCGCGTCGTTCAGGCCGATCATGCCAACCTGGATCAGGTCGTCGAGTTCGACGTTGGCCGGCAGCTTGGCGATCATCTGGTGCGCGAGACGGCGCACGAGCGGGCTGTATTGCTTGAGCAGGACGCCGGCGTCGAGTTGTCCCTTGGCGGTGTACATGGCGGGGCCTCTGGTTCGATTCGGGTGCGGTACGGATTCGGGGCGCGGTGTGCGGACAGCGGTCAAAGCGGGTTCGCCGCAGCGCGCGCGGCCGGCGAGCTGCGCGATGGCGCGGCGCGCGGCGCGGCGGTGTCGTCGCCGTCGAGCGCGAGTTGCGACGCGAGCAGCGCGGCAATCGCGTCGTCGGGCGGCGCCGTCGGGTCGGCAGCGGGGTCGACGAGCGCGCAGTGCAGCAGCGTCGCAGCGAGGAAGCGGTCGATGCAGCCCGACACGCTCTCGGCGATCGCCACCGCGCGCGGCGACGCGGCCTGCGCGACGAGCAGCAGGTCGAAGGTCGGCGACGCGCAGCGCTGGACCATCAGCTTGGCCATCGCGTAGGCGTGCTTGACGCTTTCGGGATGGTCGGCGCCGAGCAGCACCGCGCGCACCGGGCGCAGCCGGAAAACGCGCGCCAGGTCGGCGCCGTCGGCGTGCAGCACGACGACGTCGAATTCGGGCGCCGCGGCTTGCAGCGCGTCGAGCAGCCCGGCGGCCGAGCCGCGCGTGTCGACGTGGGCGCGCGGCAGCCCGCGGCCCGGCAGGTAGGCGACGTTCGGCGCGACGGCTTCGATGCCGGCGGCGAGGTCGACGCTCGCGAGCTCGTGCGCCGGCGGCGACGTCGACGCGGCGTCGACGACGAGCACCTTGCGCCCTTGCGCCGCAAGCAGCGCGGCGACGCGGTCGAGGACGACGCCGGCAAACGCAACGTGCGGGTTCGCGACCAGCGCGAGCACGTGGCCGCGCCGCGCGGCGAACAGTCGCCGCAGGCCGTGCGCCTGGTCCTCGGGACCGGGTGGCGCGAACGGGACGAAGGCGGTTGCCATCGCGGCCGCCGGGGTCCTCAGGCCGCCACGGCGGCGGTGGCGCCGCTGCGCTGCGCCGGCAGGCCGGCGAAGATCAGGTTCATGTCGCAGTCGTCGAGCCGCCACGCCGGCGCGACCGGGTCCTTCAGTGCGCGCTGCACCAGCGCCGACGCGGACAAGCGATGCCAGTCTTCGGGCACGCGCTGGCCGTTGGCGACCGCGACCACCTTCAGCTTGTGGCGGATCATCGCGTCGAGCGCCGGCCCCAGCTTGACCGCTTCGTCGAGCTTGGACAGCACCACGCCGCGGCAGCCGCCGCCGGCATAGGCCGCGAGCTGGTCTTCGATCGTTTCGCCCTGCGCCGAAGCGGCCACGACGAGCAGCTTGTTGACCGCGCGGTGCGACAGCATCTCGAGCAGTTCGGCGGTACGGCTGTCGCGCTGCGCCATGCCGGCGGTATCGATCAGCACCAGGCGCTTGCCCGACAGCAGGTCGAGCAGGTCTTCGAGCGACGCGCGGTCGTGCGCGGTGTGCACCGGCACGCCGAGGATGCGGCCGTAGGCGCGCAGCTGTTCGTGCGCCGCGACGCGATAGGCATCGAGCGTGACCAGGCCGAGGTTGGCCGCGCCGTGCTTGGTCGCGAACGCCGCGGCGAGCTTGGCGGTGCTCGTCGTCTTGCCGACGCCGGTCGCGCCGACGAGCGCGTAGACGCCGCCGACGTCCTCGATCGCCGCGTCGCGTTCGCCGGTCGTGAGGTTGCGTTCGATGACGCTCGCCGCCCAGCGCTGTTCGTCGATGTCCGACGGCAGGCCGTCGACGAGCTTCCTGATCAGCGCCGGCGAGAAGCCGGCATCGAGCAACCGCTGCGCGAGCTGCGCCTGGCGCGGCTGGCGGTTCAGCCGCTCCATGAACGCGAGCGCGCCGAAACGCTGCTCGATCAGTTCGCGCATCGAGCGCAGCGCGCCGAGCATCTCGATCTGGTCGTCGCGCATCGCGAGCACTTGCGACGCCGTCTGCGCCGCGCTTTGCGCCGCGGCCTGCGCGGTGCCGGTGGCGAACGCCGGCACCGGCTTGGCGGCGGCGACGATCGGTTCGGCAACGACCGGCGCAGCGCGCTCGGGCTCGAAGATCGCCGCGTCGGCGAGCGTCGGCGCGTCGGCCAGCGGCAGCGCGTCGCGCAGCACCGGCACGTCGCGCGCGGCACCGCGAGGCGCCGGCTCGGCCGCGGCGGCCAGGCGCGCACGCGCGGCGTCGATCGGCGTCGACGCGGGTGAGGCGCGCGGCGGCTCGACGGCGGTGTCGGCGGCGATCTGCGCCTCGCGGCGCTTGAGCATCCGCTGGCGCACGTAATCCTGGAACGACAGCGTGCTCATCTTCAGCCGCTGCACGTCGTCGTGGACGACCGGGTCGATCGCCGGCTCGGCGCTGGCTTCGGCGGCCACCGGCTCGGCGCGCGGCTCGGCGCGGCGAGGCGCCGGCGTCGGCGCTGCGGCCCGCGGCGCGGCGTCCTGCGCGACGCGTTCGAGCTGCAGCACGCTTTCCGGCGCCATCGCGAGCACCTCGACGCCTTCGGCGCACGGCCGGGTCGACATCACGACGGCGTCGTCGCCGAAGGCCTGCTTGACCAAGGCCAGCGCCTCGCGCGACGTGCGGGCGGTGAATCGCTTCACGTTCATGCCGCCTCCCGCCGAGCCGTCTCAAGGGAGGCACGCCCCCCGCGGGGGGGCAGCGAGCGAACGCGAACTTGGGGGGTCATGCTGCACTTCCGATGATCGAGCCGATGCGGATCGAATGGGTTTCGGGGATCTCGCTGTGACCGAGGACCTTCAGCCGCGGCGCGGCGCGCTTGAGCAGCCGCGCCATCGACCCGCGGATGTGGTCGGGGACGAGCAGGCACGCCGGGTGGCCGAGGTCTTCCTGGCGCTTGGCGGTCTCGGCCGCGTGGCGCGTCAGCGTGTCGGCGACGCCGGGGTCGAGCGCCGCGCCGTGCGGCGACGTCAGCGCCTGCGTGACGAGGCGTTCGAGGTCGGGGTCGAGCGCGATCACGTCGAGCTCGCGCACCGGCCCGTAGATCTGCTGCACGATCGCCGGCGCCAGGTGCACGCGGATGCGGCGCGCCAGCTCGGCGGGGTCGGTCACGGTCGCCGCGTGCTCGGCCAGGCATTCGACGATCGAGCGCATGTCGCGGATGTGCACGCCTT
>CBDUBX010000187.1:0-5319 GCA_965365495.1 uncultured Burkholderiales bacterium | reverse complement strand
TTCCGCTTCGACGTGCCGATGTACCACAAGCCGCTGCTCGTCACCGACGCGGCGCTGAACATCGCGCCGACGCTCGACGAGAAGATGCACATCGTGCAGAACGCGATCGACCTGGCGAGCGTGCTGGGCGTCGACCGGCCGAAGGTGGCGGTGCTGGCGGCGGTGGAAAGCGTCAACCCGAAGATGGCCGCGACGCTCGACGCCGCGGCGCTGTGCAAGATGGCCGACCGCGGCCAGATCACCGGCGGCATCATCGACGGCCCGCTGGCGTTCGACAACGCGATTTCGGCCGAGGCCGCGCGCACCAAGGGCATCTTCTCGCCGGTGGCCGGCGACCCCGACATCCTCGTCGTGCCCGACCTGATCTCGGGCAACATCCTCGCCAAGCAGCTCGAATACCTCGCCGGCGCGATGGGGTCGGGCGTCGTCCTCGGGGCGCGCGTGCCGGTGGCGCTGACGAGCCGCGCCGACGGCGCGACGGCGCGCCTCGCGTCGGCGGCGCTCGCGGTGCTGCTGGCCCACAGCTACAAGGTCCACCCGCTGTGACTGCGCCGTTGCAAGGCGGCGCCGGCTGCGGCACACGCGCCGGTCGCGCCACGCCGCGGGTGGCGGCGCGATGACCAACCCGCACGACGGAGCGCCGCCGCGGCGCGCGGTGCTCAGCGTCAACGCCGGATCGTCGTCGCTGAAGTTCGCGGTCTACCCGATCGCGCACGGCAAGATCGGCCCGGCGGGGCTGTCCGGCGTCGCCGAAGGGCTCGAGCCCGGCGGGCGGCCGGTGCTGCGCGTCGCCGCGCCGGGGCACGACAAGACGACGCTCGCATTGCCGGTCGAGCCCGGCGAGGTGCCGTTCCACGCGGCGCTGCGCGCGGTGATCGACGCCGTCGAAGCGGCCGGCGGCACGCGGCTCGCGGCGGTCGCACACCGCGTGGTCCACGGCGGCAGCCGGCTGCGCGCGTCGGTGCGGGTCGACGCGGCGATGCTCGAACAGCTCGAGTCGCTGAACCCGCTCGCACCGCTGCACCAGCCGCACAACGTCGCCGGGATCCGCGCCTTTCTGGCGGCGTGCCCGGAAGTGCCGCAGATCGCCTGCTTCGACACCGCGTTCCACACGACGACGCCCGAGGTCGAGCACCGCTTCGCGCTGCCCGAACGCTGGTACGACGACGGCGTCCGCCGCTACGGCTTCCATGGGCTGTCGTATCGCTACGTCACCGACCGGCTGCTGCGCACCAGCCCGCGCGCCGACGGGCGGATGCTGCTCGCGCACCTCGGCAACGGCGCCAGCCTGTGCGCCGTGCGCGGCGGCGCGAGCATCGCGACGACGATGGGTTTCTCGGCGCTCGACGGGCTGATGATGGGCACGCGCAGCGGCTCGCTCGACGCCGGTGTCGTGCTGCACTGGCTGCGGCTCGGCCTCGACGGCGAGTCGATCGAGAAGATCGTCTACAAGGAGTCGGGGCTGCTCGGCGTCTCCGGGCTGTCGGCCGACATGCGCACGCTGCGCGCCAGCGGCGATCCGGCGGCGCGGCGCGCGATCGACCTGTTCACCTACCGCGTCGTTCGCGAGTCGGGCGCGCTCGCCGCGTGCCTCGGCGGCGTCGACGTGATCGGCTTCACCGGCGGCATCGGCGAGCACGACGTCGCGCTGCGCGCCGACGTCGGCACTGCGCTCGCGCACCTCGGCGTGCGCATCGACGCCGCGGCCAACGCCGCCGCGGTCGCCAACGGCGTCGCGCCGATCCACGCCGACGGCAGCGCGGTCGAGGTCTGGGTCGTGCCGACCGACGAAGGCCACGTCGCGGCCGCCGACGCGCTGGCGTTGGTCGGCTGACGCCGCCTACGCCGTCGAATCACCGACGAAGGGCCACGTCGCGGCCAGCGACGCGCAGGCGCGGGTCGGCTGACGGCGCGGCCTTCTCAAATCACCGCCAGCGGCGACGCTCCAGCCGGTGGCGGAAACAGCGCGTCGAGCGCTCGCAGTTCGGCATCGGTCAGCGGCTCGGCCGCAGCGCGAGCGTTCTCTTCGACCGCCGCGCGGCGCGCCGATTTCGGGATCGCGACGACGCCGTCGCGCGCCAGCAGCCACGCCAGCGCCACCTGCGCCGGCGTGCGGCCGTGTTCGCGCGCGAACGCGACGAGCCCCCGGCTGCGCAGCAGCCGGCCTTCGTCGAACGGCGAGTACGCCATCAGCGGCATGCGATGCTCGCGCAGCCACGGCTGCAGGTCCCACTCGGTGCCGCGCGCGCCGAGGTGGTAGAGCACCTGGTCGGTCGCGCAGCCGTCGCCGCCCGGGGTGGTCACCAAGCTCTGCATCGCCGCGGTGTCGAAGTTGCTGACGCCCCAGTGGCGGATCTTGCCGGCGCGCTGCAGCGCGACAAAGCCGTCGACGGTCTCGGCGAGCGGCACGCGGCCCGGCCAATGCAGCAGGTACAGGTCGATCGCGTCGATCGCCAGGCGCTTCAGGCTCGCGTCGCACGAGCGGCGCATCGCGTCGCGCGACGCATGGCTCGGCAGCACCTTGGTGACGACGAACACGTCGCTGCGCCGGCCGGCGATCGCCGCGCCGACGAGCGACTCGGCGGCGCCGTCGCCGTACATCTCGGCGGTGTCGATCAGCGTCAGCCCGAGGTCGATGCCGCGCTGCAGCGCGGCGATCTCGGCGGCGCGCGTCGACGCGTCGTGGCCGAGCTTCCAAGTGCCCTGGCCGAGTGCCGGCACGCGTTCGCCGCCGGGGAGTCGAATCGTCTTCATCGAGCGGGTCTCCGCGCTGCGTGCGCCTGACGCGTCGCGCCACGCGCGGCCGACGGCGCTGCGGCATGATGCGCCATGGCCGATCCGTCGCCGCTTTCGGTGCTGCTCGTCGACGCGCCCGATGCGTGGCGCACTGCGCTGGCCGGGGTCGGCGTCGACGCGGGTGTTCAGGCGAACGCCGCCGTCCCGAGCGGCGCCACGGGTGCGGCGGCATCCGACGCCGCCGGGTCGATCGGTGGTGGCGACCGCGTCGAGCCGGGCGCCGGCAGCGCGGCAACCACGCGCGAACCGATCAGCCGCGGCGACGTCGATGCCGATGCCACGCCGCCACCCGACGCCGCGTTGATCGTCGCCACCGGCGCCGCAGCGTTCGCGGCGTTGCGCGACGGCGCTTCGTTCGCGGCAGCGGTGCGCCGCACCGCGGTCGTCGTCGCGACCGACCAGCGCGACGACGCGATCGAGGCCGCCCTGCTCGAAGCCGGCGCACAGGCGATCGTCGACGTCGCCGCCGCGCCAGTGGCGCTGGCGCGCGCGCTGCGCCACGCGGTCGTCCGCCGCCGCGTCGAGGCCGCGGCGCAGCACGCGTGGGCGACCGACCTCGCGACCGGGCTGCCGCACGAAGCGCAGCTCGTCGAGCATCTGACGCAGCTGCTCGCGCTGCGCGAACGCCAGCCGGCGCCGATGGCGCTGGCCGCACTGCGGGTCGCGTTCGACCACGGCGTCGGCGGCGCGTCGCTAGACGTGCTGCGGCGCAAGCTCGCGGTGCGGCTGCGCGCGGGGCTGCGCGCGAGCGATGTCGTCGCCGCGCTCGCCCCCGACACGTACGCGGTGCTGATGGTCCAGCTGAAGACGCCGGCCGACGCCAAGCGCGTCGTCGCCAAGCTGCTGCGCGCGCTGCAGCAGCCGCTGGCGGTCGCCGGGCAGACGGTGCGCGTCGCCGTCCGCGCCGGCCTCGCGCTCGTGCCCGACCACGGCAAGGACGCGGCGACGTTGCTCGCGCGCGCGGTCGCCCAGGCCACCGGCGCGACGACCGACGGGGCGCAGGCGCGCGCCGTGATCGTGCCGTTCGCCGGCGGCGCCGACGCGGCGGCCAACGACGCGCCTTGACACGTTCGGCCGGTGTGACCCGCCGGCCTGTCGCGGGCGTTAGCGCCGCGCCGGCGCCGGCCGCTGGATATCGCCGAGACAGAGGTACTTCGTCTCGACGTAGTCGTCGATGCCCTGGCGCGCGCCTTCGCGACCGATGCCGCTTTGCTTGACGCCGCCGAACGGCACTTCGGCGGTCGAGATCAGCCCGGTGTTGATGCCGACCATGCCGTATTCGAGCGCTTCGGCGACGCGGAAGATGCGGCCGACGTCGCGGCTGTAGAAGTAACTCGCCAGGCCGAACTCGGTGGCGTTGGCCAGCGCGACGGCTTCGTCTTCGGTGTCGAAGCGGAACACCGGCGCCACGGGGCCGAAGGTTTCCTCGCGCGCGCACAGCATGTCGCCGCTCGCGTCGGCAAGCACCGTCGGCGCGTAGTAGCGCGTGCCGAGTTCGGCGAGGCGCGCGCCGCCGACGACGACGCGCGCGCCCTTGGCAACGGCGTCGGCGACGTGCCGTTCCACCTTGACCAGCGCCGCGTCGTCGATCAGCGGGCCCTGCTGCACGCCGGCGGCGAAACCATTGCCGACGCGGATCTCGGCTGCGCGCGCCGCGAGCCGATCGACGAACGCATCGTAGACGCCGGCCTGCACGTACAGCCGGTTGGCGCAGACGCAGGTCTGGCCGGCGTTGCGGTACTTGCTCGCGAGCGCGCCGTCGACCGCGGCGTCGACGTCGGCGTCGTCGAAGACGATGAACGGCGCGTTGCCGCCGAGTTCGAGGCTCAGCTTCTTGACCGTCGGGGCGCACTGGGCGTACAGGATGCGGCCGACTTCGGTCGACCCGGTGAACGACAGGTGGCGCACGGTGTCGCTGGCGCACAGCACGCGGCCGATCGCGATCGACCCCTCGGCGTCGGCGGTCAGCACGTTGAGCACGCCCGCGGGCAGCCCCGCGCGCCGCGCGAGCTCGGCCAGCGCCAGTGCCGACAGCGGCGTTTGCTCGGCCGGCTTGATGACGACGGGGCAGCCGGCGGCTAGCGCCGGCGCGACCTTGCGCGTGATCATCGCAATCGGGAAGTTCCACGGCGTGATCGCCGCGCAGACGCCGATCGGCTGGCGGATCACGACGTAGCGCTTGTTGGCGTCGGTCGTCGGCACCGTCTCGCCGTAGACGCGCTTGGCCTCTTCGGCGAACCACTCGACGAAGCTCGCGCCGTAGACGACCTCGCCGCGCGCCTCCGCGAGCGGCTTGCCCTGCTCGGCGGTCATGATCCGCGCCAGGTCGTCGGCGTGGGCGTGCAGCAGCGCGAACCACTGCATCAGCAGCGCCGAGCGTTCCTTCGCCGGCCGGTCGCGCCACGCCGGCCCGGCGCGCGCGGCGGCATCGACTGCGGCCGTCGCCGCGTCGGCGCCGAGGTTCGCGACCTGCGCATTCTGATTATTTGCCTCATTGCGGTACCCGTAGCCGGTACGAAGGCG
>CBDUBX010000186.1:0-5325 GCA_965365495.1 uncultured Burkholderiales bacterium | reverse complement strand
AGCGTGCCGATCGCGCCGACGACGCCGAACAGCTGGATCGGCGGGATCGGCACGAACAGCAGCCCGAGCAATCCGGCCGACGTCGTCACGACGTTCGACGCGCCGGGGCGCAGCGTTTCGCGCACCGCCGTGTCGACGCAGGTCGCGCGGCTGCGCGAGCTGCGCTGCGCGCGCTGCACCGCGGCGTACAGGTGCAGCAGCGTGACCACGGTGTAGGCGGCGAGCAGGCTCGGCAGGATCGCGCTGGCCATCGTGTACGGCCGCCCGGACGCGGCGACGGCGGCCAGCGTCGGCAGCACGACGGTCGAGATCGCGACGCCGCCGATGACCACCGGGCGCAGCCGCCCGACGACCCACCACAGCAGACCCAGCGAGACGACGACCGTCGCCGGCACGAACAGCGCCGAATCGGCGAGGATCGACTGCAGCTGCGTCACGTCCATCGTCACCGGGCCGGCCTCGCCGACGTAGCGCTCGCGCAGCCCGGCGTCGTTGATCGCGCGCGCGACGTCGACCGACAGCTGCAGCCGCGCCGCGCTTTCGCTGAGCGGCTTCGGCCGCACGACCAACGCCAGGTAGCGGCCGTCTTCCGACGCCAGCGCGCGCTTCGCGAAGCGGTCGGCGAGCACGCGCGCCCGCCGCTCCTCGGCGCTGCCGTCGGCGAGCGCGTCGACATCGACCAGCGGCTCGACGGCGAAGCCGTCTTCCGACCCCGAGATGTGCTCGAGCGTCGTCACCGTGATCACGCGGTCGACGAGGCGGTGGCGCTGCAGCACGGTGGCGGCACGGTGCAGCCGCTCGAGGAAGTCGCGGCCGTAGAGGTCGTCGCCGCGGAACAGCACCGTCAGCACTTCGTCGCCGGGGAAGTCCTCGCGCAGCCGGTCGCGCAGCTGCACCGCCGGCGCGTCGCTCGGGTAGTAGGCCTCGGCGGCGTTGTTGAACGTCAGCCCGTCGAGCGACACCAGCGAGACGACGTGCAGCGCGACGACGACCGCCAGCGCCACCGGCCACGGCAGCATCGGCAGCCGCTTCGGGCGCGCCGCGCGCGCCATCGCGCCGTGCGCGGCGGTGGCGCCCGCGCCTGCGCCGCTGCGCCGCCAGCGGGCCAGCCAGCCGCGCCAGGCGATCAGAATCGCGTCCTCCAGCCGACCGCGATCAGGTCGTTGTCGTCGTAGTAGCCGCCGAGCGTGCGCTCGTTGCCGCGGAAGTGGTGCAGCGCGACGTAGATCTCGTGCGGCTCCCAGCCGACCCACGTGAGCCGCGGCGACAGGTAGACGTCGTGGACGTTCAGCCCGCTCGCGAACTGCAGCGCCAGCTTCCAGCGCCCCTGGTCGAAGGTCGTCTCGACCTCGCCGTTGACGCCGGCGTAGCGCTTCAACTCGAGCACCGGCCCGTCGACGCTGGCGTGGCGCGCGACGAGCTGCAGGTTGACCCGCGCCGCGTCGTCGGCGACGAAGAACTCGACCGCGCCGACCCACTCGACGATGCGCGCGTCGCGGCGCTCGGCCGCCAGGCTCGTCAGCGGCGCACCGTCGGTCACGCCGAGCTCGGTGCGCCACGTCGCGCCGCCAACGACGCGCTCGGCGTCGACTGCGAGCTGCGTCGCGTACGGGTGCACGGCGGTGAAGGTGCCGGCGGCGAAATCGGCGACGTAGTACGGCAGCGACTGGCGCACGCGCGACAGCGTCAGCCCCCAGTCGGTTTCAGCCGCGGTGCCGGTCAGGCGCAGCCCGGCGCCGCCGAAGCCGCCGTCGTCCTGCGCGATGCGGCCGGTCTGCACGAGCGCGGCCAACGCCGGGTTCGGCGCGATGCCGAAGACGCGGCCGATGCGGCGATTCACCGGGCTCCAGACGCTGTCGACGGCCGGCAGCTCGGCGCCGACGAACGCCGGCAGCACGACCGCGTCGAGCTTGGTGTCGTCCCAGTTCTGCTCCCAGCGCAGCGCCCACTGGCTGCGCCGACGTTCGGGCAGGCGGTCGAGCAACGCACGCGTCAGGTCGACGCGGCTGACGCGGTCGATGATCGGCACGCCGTCGACGCGGCCCCACAGGATCGTCTGCGCGCCGGCGGTGAGCCGCGTGTCGCCGCCGCGCCAGCGGACGTAGGTGTCGTCGACGTCGGCGCGCCAGCGCGTGAAGTCGGCGCCGCCGGTCTGCCCGGTGCCGTCGAGCAGCACGCCGCCGCGCAGCTCCCAGTCGCGGTTGGGCTGCCACTGCGCGTACGGCGCGGCGCGCAACGTCCACAGACCGTCGACCGACGGGTGCTCGGGCGTCGCAGCGATCTCGGCAAGGACGTTTTCGGCGCCGAAGCGCCATACCGGACCGCGCGCGGCGCGGGCCCGGCGCGCCGCGGGTCGCGCGGGGGCGGCTTCGGCTTCGTCTTCTGCTGCAGCGTCCGCGTCGGCATCGCGATCGGCGTCTCGACCGGCATCCGCGGCCGCGCCGCCGGACGCTGCGGACCGGCCGGCAGCGCCCGGTGGCGCGCTCTGCGCCGCCAGCGGCGCCGCGGCGACGAGCAGCACGACAGCCGCGCACACGCGCGACAGCGACAACGCGAAAGTCATGGGCGGAACTCCGATTCCAGCTGTTCGTCGCCGAGCGCGCGGGTCGTGAACAGGCGCTCGGGCAGCTTGCGATCGTAGAGGACCTTCTGCACGACGAGCCGCGTCTCGTGACCGCTGTCCAAGTCGGCGACGACGCTGTCGGTGACCGTCCAGATCCCTTGCACCTTGCGCTGCTTCAGCGCGGTGAAGCGCTTGCTCGGCGTGTCGGTGGTGCGTTCGAAATAGTCGACGCGCAGCACGACGAAGGTGCTCGGGTCGATCCAGCTCAGGCGCTTCACGTAGACCGAGTTCGTCGGATCGACGGGGACGCTTTCGAGCACGTCGGCGGCGACGCCGGCGACCGTTTCGCGGCCGATCACCCGGTGGCGGTCTTTCGAAGGCAGCCGCTCCTGCAGATCCTCGAAGTACAGGTCCGAGCCGACGAAGCGCCCGCCCTTGCGGTCGCCGGCGATGCGCCGCGCGCGGTCCAGCGCCGGCAGGTAGAGCCACTGGTCGACGCTGCCGTCGCCCTTGGCGACGCCGAGCAGCGCCGTGCCTTCGATGTCCTCGGGCGCGGTGAAGCGCACGAGGTTGGACGTGCCGGCGTCGCCGCCGCGGTCGAGGCGGTAGGTGACGAGCTCGCGCACCCGCGGCGCGCGGCCGCGCTCGGTGAGCTCCATGCGGCTGACGGTGGTCGCGTCGCGGCCCGCCGGCCGGTCGTGGACCGCCTGCGCGAGGCGCGCGCCGTCTTCGTCGGCCGCGAACCCCGGCGCTGCCAGCAGCGCCGCGACGCCGGCGATCGCCGCCGCTGCCAGTCGCCGCACCGCGCCGCCCCCGTTTTGCCCGCCGCTGCGTGCCATGGCCATCTCCGATGAGAAACTGGCGACGTTACCGAAGCCGGCCGCGGCCCGAGCGCGCGAACACCGGGCGCTGCCCGCGGCATTTTTTCGCGCCGCGCGGCGGCGCCGAGGTGCCTTGGACCGCCGCCGCCTCCGCGTCTGCCGCTGCCGACCTACGATGCTGCCTGCCGCCTTGCCGTTCGCCCACCCCGCTGCCGTCTCCCGGCGCCGCGTGCTCGCGCTGCTCGGCGCCGCCTGGCCGCTGCGCGCCCGCGCCGACCTGCCGGCGACGATCCGCACGCTGCGGCCGTCGGTCGTCGCAGTCGGCAGCTACAGCGCCACCGACGCGCCGCGCTTCGGTTTTCGCGGCAGCGGCGTCGTCGTCGACGACGGCCTCACGGTCCTGACCTGCCGCCACGTACTGCCCGACCTGAAGGCCACGGCCGGCGGCATGCGCCGGCTGGCGGTGCTCGTCCCGGGCGTCGACGGCAAGAGCGCGTTGCGCGTGGCGCGCCTCGTCGCCGACGACGCCGCGCGCGATCTGGCCGTGCTGCGCATCGACGGTGCCGCGCTGCCGGCCGCGCCGCTCGCCGACCCGGCGCCGGCGGCCGAGGGCACTGCGGTCGTCGTCGCCGGGTTTCCGGTCGGCGGCGTGTTCGGCTACGCGCCGGTGTTCCACCGCGGCATCGTCTCGGCGGTGACGACGATCGCGCTGCCGGCGCCGAACGCCGGCCGGCTCGACGCCGTGGCGGCGCTTCGGCTGCGCGACGGCGCGTTCGCGGTCTACCAGCTCGACGCCACCGCCTTCCCGGGCAACAGCGGCGGCCCGGTGGTCGACGCCGACAGCGGCCGTGTGCTCGGCATCGTCAACATGGTGCTGATCCACGGCACGCGCGAGTCGGCGCTGAGCCGGCCGACCGGCATCACCTACGCGTTGCCGATCGCGCTGGCGGCGCCGCTGCTCGCGCGGCGGTGAGCGTTTCGTGAACTTTTTAGCCCCGCAGCGGCGGCGGACGCACGCCCCCGGGCTCGGGGGGTCGGAGCGCGCGGCAAGCGCAAGATAATGCAACGGAAAACCACCGCGCCTGCACGCCGGAGAACCGACGATGTCCCACCTTGCTTCCCCCTCCAAGTCCGCCGCGGCGAGCGCCCGCCGCCGTCTGCTGCGCGGCTCGATGTCGGTCCCGGTGGTGATGACGGTGGCCAGCGGCAGCGCGCTCGCCGCGGCGTCGAACACCTGCCTGCAGCGTCTGGTCAACGACCCCGCCGCGCCGAAGTTCGTGCCGGTTTCGGCGACGACCGACAGCTATCTGCGCGTCCCGGTCTACAAGAACCCGAACAACGGCGCGCAGTTCGTCAAGGGCGCCGACGTCGAAGCGGTGTCGGCGCAGTTCGACCACTTCGTCGATCCGTGGCTGAAGTCGCCGAAGTGGTTCCGGCTCAGCGACGGCCACGTCCGCGAATTCAACGGCATGGTGCAGCCGGTGTTCGACAACCGCTACATCGCGGTGCGCATCGAGGAAGCCGGCACCGTCGACGCGACGCGTTTCAAGATCACCGGCGTGGCGACGAGCGAGGCCGGCCCCGGCGTCGTCGCGACCACCGGCTGCATCGGATCGCTGATGCCGATGGCGTAGTGGCCGCCGTTGTCGCCCGCGTCGCGGGCGTCGTCGTCGAGCCGCTCGGCGCGCTGTGGGCGGCGTACAGCCCGGCCTCGGGTCAGACCCACCTGCTCAACGACGCGAGCGCGGCGATCCTCGAGGTGCTGGCCGACGGTGCGGCCGAACCTGCCGCCGTCGCCGCAGCGCTGGCCGCCGACACCGCCACCGACGCGTCGGCCGTCGACGCCGTGCTCGCGAACAGCTGGGGCCTGCTCGTCGAGTGCGGCTTGATCGAAACCCGGCCGCTCGCAGCGGGCTTCGCATCCTTCGATGGCGTGGGGGA
>CBDUBX010000185.1:0-5325 GCA_965365495.1 uncultured Burkholderiales bacterium | reverse complement strand
CCGTTCTTCCGCCAGGGGCCGTCGGCGACGACGAAGCTCGTGTTCTTCGCCGCGCTGGCGGTGTTCCTGATGGTGGCCGACGCGCGCCTGCGCCTCGTCGAGCCGGTGCGCGCGGCGCTGGCCATCGCACTGCTGCCGGCGCAACGCGCGCTTGCGGTGCCGGTGCAGCTGTGGGACGGCGCGGTCGGCTACCTGCGCGGGCTGCAAGGCGCGCAGGCCGAAGCCGCCGCCGCTCGCGAGCGGCTGGCCGCGGTCGCCGAGCGCGCGTTGCGCACCGAGCAGCTCGCCGCCGAGAACGCGGCGCTGCGCGCGCTGCTCGGCACGCGGGCCGCGCTGGTGCCGGCGAGCCTGCCGGCCGAGGTGCTGTACGAAGCCGCCGACCCGTACTCACGCAAGGTCGTCGTCGACCGCGGGTCGCAGCACGGCGTCGTCGCCGGCTCGCCGGTGATCGACGCCGCCGGCGTGCTCGGACAGGTGACGCGCGTCTACCCGCTGACGTCGGAGGTGACGCTGCTCGCCGACAAGGACGCGGCGATCCCGGTCGTCAACCTGCGCACCGGGCAGCGCAGCGCGGCCTTCGGCTCGGCCGGCAACGACCGCGGCATGGAGCTGCGCTACATGCCCGGCAACGCTGACGTGCAGGTCGGCGACGTGCTGCAGACCAGCGGCCTGGACGGCGTCTACCCGCCGGGGCTGCCGGTGGCGACGGTGGCCGCGGTCGAGCGCCGCGCCGACGCCGGCTTCGCGCAGATCACGCTCGCGCTCGCCGCGCCCGCCGACGCGGTGCGCCACGTGCTGCTGCTCGAGCCGATCGGCCGCCAGCTGCCGCCACGGTCGGACGGCGCGGCGTCGGTGCCGGTGGCGGTGGCTCCGTCCCGCGGCGCGATTGCGGCGGCGGCAGCGGCGTCGGCGGCCGCATCGGTGGCGACGTCGTCGGCGGCATTCGGCGCGACAGCGGCCTCGGCGCCGCCGCGCGACGCCAGCCGCGCGCGCACCGCCGGCGCGGCCGCGAACGGAGCACGCCGATGATCATGCCGCGCGGCTCCGACCAGCTGCTGCTGCCGGCGCGGCCGCTGTTCATCGCGTTCACGCTGCTCGTCGCGTTTGGCGTCCACCTGCTGCCGCTCGGTCGCCAGCCGGGCATGCCCGACCTGCTCGCGGTGGCGCTGGTGTTCTGGAACGTCCACCAGCCGCGGCGCGTCGGTATCGGCGTGGCCTTCGTGTTCGGCCTGCTCGTCGACACGCACCAGGGCGCGCTGCTCGGCCAGCATGCGCTCGCCTACACGCTGCTGAGCTTCGTCGCGATCAGCGTCCACCGGCGGCTGCTGTGGTTCGGCGTCGTCGAGCAGGCGCTGCAGGTCACGCCGCTGTTCTTCGCCGCGAACGCGTTGGCGCTGGTCGTGCGGCTGGCCGCCGGCGGCATGTTTCCCGGCTGGTGGTGGCTGCTCGCGCCGCTGCTGGAAGCCGCGCTGTGGCCGCTGGCGACGCTGCTGCTGCTCGCGCCGCAGCGCCGCGCGCCCGACCCGGACCAGAATCGACCGCTGTGAACTTGCCCCCAAGCTCACTTCGTTCGCGGCCCCCCGAGGGGGCGTGCCTTCCTTGGGACGGCCCGGCGGAAGGCTGGCCACCTGCGGCGCCTCATTGCACCGGTGGTACGGAAGACCTGTGACCGAACTGCGCAACGTCGAACGCGAGATCGGCCGCTTCCACGCGCGGCTGCTCGCGGCCGCGGCGTTCGTGCTGCTGGCGTTCGCGCTGCTCGCGTGGCGCATGGTGCACCTGCAAGTGATCCGCCACGACGAACTGGCGACGCAGGCCGAGAGCAACCGCATCGCGGTCGTCCCGATCGTGCCCAACCGCGGGCTGATCGTCGACCGCAACGGCGTCGTGCTGGCGACGAACTACGCCGCCTACACGCTCGAGATCTCGCCGCGCGAACGCGCTGCCGCGGGGCTCGGCTCGGCCGGCGAGATCGACGCGCTGATCGACGAGCTGGCGACGATCGTCGACATCGGCGCGCGCGATCGGCGCCGCTTCAAGCGGCTGCGCGACGAGCTCAAGGGCGCCGAGTCGCTGCCGATCCGCACCAAGCTCAGCGACGAAGAGGTCGCGCGGTTCACCGCGCAGCGCTTCCGCTTTCCCGGCGTCGACGTCAAGGCGCGGCTGTTCCGCCACTACCCGCTCGGCGACACCGGCAGCCACCTGCTCGGCTACATCGGCCGCATCAACCCCGCCGAGAAGGCGGCGATGGCCGACTGGGACGACGCCGACCAGGGCAACTACAAGGGCACCGAGTACATCGGCAAGCTCGGCCTCGAGCAGCATTACGAACGCGTGCTGCACGGCGAAGCGGGCTTCGAGGAGGTCGAGACCAGCGCCGCCGGCCGCGCGGTGCGCCGGCTGAAGAGCCATCCGTCGACGCCCGGCGACAAGCTGGTGCTCGCGGTCGACATCCGGCTTCAGGCGCTGGTCGAGGAGCTGTTCGGCGACCGGCGCGGCGCGCTCGTCGCGATCGACCCGCGCAACGGCGAGGTGCTGGCCTTCGTCGCCAAGCCGACGTTCGACCCGAACCTGTTCGTCGACGGCATCGACGTCGACAGCTGGCGCGAGCTCAACGAGAGCATCGACAAGCCGCTGCTCAACCGCGCGCTGCGCGGCACCTACCCGCCGGGGTCGACGTACAAGCCGTTCATGGCGATCGCCGCGCTGACCACCGGCACGCGGTCGGCGGCGACGGTGATCCACGACGGCGGCAGCTTCCGCTTCGGCAACCACACGTTCCGCAGCCACGGCGACCACGGCCTCGGCGCGGTCGACATGTGGCGGTCGATCGTCAAGAGCAGCAACGTCTACTACTACTCGCTGGCCAACGAGATGGGCGTGGACCGGATCCACGAGCAGCTCGCGCCGTTCGGCTTCGGCCGGCGCACCGGCATCGACCTCGACGGCGAGGTCACCGGCGTCCTGCCGTCGACGGCGTGGAAGAAGCGCTACTACCGCAAGCCCGAGCACCAGCGCTGGTACGCCGGCGAGACGATCTCGCTCGGCATCGGCCAGGGCTACAACGCGTTCACGATGCTGCAGCTGGCCCACGCCACGGCGACGCTGGTGCAGGGCGGCCAGCGCTTCCAGCCGCGGCTCGTGCGCGCGATCGAGGACGCGGTCAGCGGCCGGCAGCGCGCGGTGCCGCGCGACGAACTGGCGCCGCTGCCGCTGCAGCCCGACCACGTCGCGGTGGTCCGCCGCGCGCTGCACGGCGTGACGCAGGAGGGGACGGCGACGCGCGTCTTCGCCGGCGCGCCGTACGCCAGCGGCGGCAAGACCGGCACCGCGCAGGCCGTCGGCGTGCGCGCCGGGCAGAAGTACGACGCCGCGAAGCTGGAGGAACACCAGCGCGACCATTCGCTGTACATCGCAGCGGCGCCGATCGACTCGCCGACGGTCGCGCTGGCGGTCGTCGTCGAGAACGCCGGGTTCGGCGCGCAGGCGGCGGCGCCGATCGCGCGCCGCGTGTTCGACTACCTGCTGCTCGGCCACTACCCGAGCGTCGACGACATCGCCGCGACGCGCCTGGGCAAATCGTCGGCGCCGATCGGCACGCCGCGCGCCGCGGCCGACGTGCCGCTGCCTCAGGCGGCGGCGGGCGCCGTCGCCGGGCTCGCCGCGCCGGCGCCGTGACTGCGACCCGCCGATGACCCGCGTTTTCGTCCAGCCGTCGCCGTGGCTGCGCGTGCGGCGCGTGTTCTCGGGCTTCGACGGACCGCTGCTCGCCGCGCTGCTGCTGCTGGCGGCGATCGGCCTGGTCGCGATGTATTCGGCCGGCTACGACCACGGCACGCGCTTCGTCGACCACGGGCGCAACATGCTGATCGCGCTGGCGGTGCTGTTCGTCGCCGCGCAGGTGCCGCCGCAGAAGCTGCAGCGCGTGGCGGTGCCGATCTACGCCGTCGGCGTCGCGCTGCTCGTCGCGACCGCGGTGTTCGGCATCACGCGCAAGGGGGCGACGCGCTGGCTCGCGGTGGGCCCGATCGTGATCCAGCCGAGCGAGGTGCTGAAGATCGCCGTGCCGCTGATGCTCGCGTGGTGGTTTCAGAAGCGCGAGGGGCAGCTGCGGCTGGCGGACTACACCGTCGCCGCGACGCTGCTGGCGGTGCCGCTGCTGCTCGTGGCCAAGCAGCCCGACCTCGGCACCGCGCTGCTGATCTTGGCCGGCGGGCTGTACGTGATCTTCTTCGCCGGGCTGTCGTGGAAGCTCGTCGTGCCGGCGCTGGCGGTCGCCGCTGCCGGCATCACCGCGCTGGTCGTCGGCGCCGACGCGTGGTGTCGCCCCGGCGTCGACTGGCCGCTGCTGCGCGAATACCAGCAGCAACGCGTGTGCACGCTGCTCGACCCGACGAAAGACCCGCTCGGCAAGGGGTTCCACATCCTGCAGGGGATGATCGCGATCGGCTCGGGCGGGCTGTCGGGCAAAGGCTTCATGCGCGGCACGCAGACCCACCTGGAGTTCATCCCCGAACGCACGACCGACTTCATCTTCGCGGCGTTCAGCGAGGAGTTCGGGCTGGCCGGCGTGCTGGTGCTGCTGGTGGCGTTCACGTTCCTCGTGTTCCGCGGATTGATGATCGCCGCCGAGGCGCCGACCGTGTTCACGCGGCTGCTCGCCGGCGCGGTGACGATGGGCATCTTCACCTACGCCTTCGTCAACATGGGCATGGTCAGCGGCATCCTGCCGGTCGTCGGCGTGCCGCTGCCGTTCGTCAGCTACGGCGGCACGGCGATGGTGTCGCTCGGGCTCGCGCTCGGCATCCTGATGTCGGTGTCGCGCAGCCGGCGACTGATGCCGTCATGACGCGTGCGTCGCGCCGCTCGCGCGGCTGGATCGGCGGCGGCGCGTTCAGCGCACGTCGGGCGGCAGCACCTCGGCGGCCACTGCGGCCGGTGCGGCCGGCGCATGCGCAGTCGCGGGCGCGTCGCGCGGCGCCAGTGGGAAGCGCAGCGTGAACCGTGCCCCGGGCCGCGTCGCGGTGTCGCCTTGCCGCGGCCGCGCGTCGTCGACGTCGATCGTCGCGCCGTGGTGCTGCGCGATCTCGCGCACGATCGCCAGGCCCAGGCCGCTGCCGTCGACACCGGTGTCGAGCACGCGGTAGAACGGCCGGAATACCGCTTCGCGCTCGGCCGGTGCGATGCCGGGTCCCGAGTCCTCGACCTGCAGCACGGCGACCTGGCCGAACGGGTCGGCGAGCACGCGCGCCGTGACGCTGCCGCCGCGCGGCGTGTAGCGCAGCGCGTTGTCGACGAGGTTGCGCACCAGCTCGCCGAGCAGCA
>CBDUBX010000184.1:0-5334 GCA_965365495.1 uncultured Burkholderiales bacterium | reverse complement strand
GACGCCACGCCGCGGCGGCTCGACGTGACGCTGCCCGCCGCCGCCGGCGGCGAGCTGCCGCTGGCGTGCGCGCTGGCGCGGGTCGACCGCGGCGGCGAGCCGCACCTGCTGCTGATCGCGCAGGACATCACCGAGCGCCGCCAGGCGCACGAGGCGATGGTCACGGCGCGTGACGTCGCCGAGAGCGCGGCGCGGACGAAGAGCGCGTTCCTCGCGAACATGAGCCACGAGATCCGCACGCCGATGAACGCGATCGTCGGCCTGTCGCGGCTCGCGCTCGAGGACGAGCTGCCGCCGGCGGCGCGCGACTACCTCGACAAGGTGCACACGTCGGCGGTCGCGCTGATGGGCATCCTCGACGACGTGCTCGACTACTCGAAGATCGAGGCCGGGCAGCTGCACTTCGAGCACATCCGCTTCCACGTCGAGGACACGCTGCAGCGCGTCGCCGACCTGTTCCAGGCGCGGATCGAGCAGAAGGGGCTGGGGCTGAGCGTCGAGATCGACCCCGACGCGCCGAGCCTCGTCACCGGCGACCCGCTGCGGCTGTCGCAAGTGCTCAGCAACCTCGTCGGCAATGCCGTGAAGTTCACCGACAAGGGGCACATCCACATCCACGTCGGCGTTGCGCCGGGCGACGCCGGCGGCGGCGGCACCGACCGGCTGCTGCGGTTTTCGATCACCGACACCGGCGTCGGCGTCGAGCCCGACCGCCGCGCCGGGCTGTTCGAAGCCTTCGTGCAGGGCGACGGGTCGATCACGCGGCGCTTCGGCGGCACCGGCCTCGGGCTGGCGATCTGCAAGCGGCTGGTGCAGATGATGCGCGGCCAGATCGGCGTCGACAGCGTTCCCGGCCAGGGCAGCGAGTTCTGGTTCACCGCGCGCTTCGACGTCGTCCCCGACGCCGAGGCCGAGCAGACGCTGCCGGGGCTCGCCGGCCAGGGCGTGCTGATCGTCGACCCGCAGCCGCTGTCGCGCGACAGCCTGGCGCGCCAGCTGCGCGGCTGGCACATGCAGGTGCGCACCGCGAGCCGGCTCGATGGCGCCGCCGAACAGCTCGAGCTGTTCCGCCGCGAAGGCTTGCCGCTGCGCGCGATGCTCGTCGACCACGAGGCGCTGCAGACGCTCGGCGCGGTGGCCACGCGCGATCTGCTGCACGACGTCTCGGGCGACGCCGCGCCGGAACCGTCGCTGGTCGTGATGATCAAGCCCGGCGAGCGCAGCGCCTACGCGCGCAGCGCAGTCGACCAGCCGGCCGACGCGGTGCTCGTCAAGCCGGTGCTGCAGTCGCGGTTGCTCGAAGCGCTGCAGCGCCCGACGCCCGGCGCGGCGACGCGCGACGCCGTGCCGGCGCGCGCGCCGGCGACCGCGGCGGCGCAGCTGCGGCTGCACGAACTGCGCGAGCTGGCCGCGCCGCTGCTCGGCGCGCAGGTGCTGCTGGCCGAGGACAACGCGCTGAACCAGATCGTCGCCGCCGAGTTCCTGCGGCGCATCGGCATGGGCGTCAGCGTCGTCGACGACGGCGCTCAGGCGGTGCAGGCGATCCGCAACGCGCCGCGTGGCCGCTACGCGTTCGTGCTGATGGACATGCACATGCCGGTGCTCGACGGGCTGGAAGCGACCCGCCGCATCCTCGACCTGCCCGGCGGGCGCGACGCGCCGATCATCGGCATGACCGCGGCGGCGCTGCCCGAGGACCGCCAGCGCTGCTTCGAGGCCGGGATGGTCGACCACATCCCGAAGCCGGTGATCCCCGAGCACGTCGTGCGCACGCTGCTGAAGTGGCTGCCGCAGTCGGCGGCGTACGCGCCGGCGGCCGACGCCGCACCGCCGCCGCGTCACGGCGCCGGCGAGCCGCCCGCGACCTACGCCGTCGCCGACGATGCCGCGGTGTTCGACATCGAGGCGCTGCGCGAGCGCGTCAGCGGCAACGACGCGCTGATGTGGCGATTGTTGTCGGCGTTCATCGAGCACGAAGGCGCTGCGGCGACCGCGCTGCGCGGGCTGATCGACCGCGGCGAACTCGCCGCCGCGCGCAGCAAGGCGCACGACCTGAAGGGCAGCGCGGCGACCGTCGGCGCCGACGCGATCTCGCGCGCCGCGGCGGCGCTGGAGGCCGCGCTGAAGGCCGGCCGCGACCCGACCGACGACCTCGCGCGCTGCGAGCACGCGCTGGCGGTGGGGCTGCCGCGGCTGCGCCAGGCGCTGCCGGCCGAAGCGGCACCGGGCTGAGCGCGCCCGCGGCGGATCGCCGCGATCGCCGTCAGCGCAGCGACGACGCGTCGCGAAAGCGGTCCAGGATCGCGTCGACCAGCGCCAGCAGGTCGCGCTGCAGCGCGGCGTAGCCGGGCCCCGGCGCGAGCATCGCCGCGTCAAGGTAGAGCCGCTTGTTGACCTCGAGCTGCAGGCTGTGGCGGTTCTCGGCAGGCCGGCCGTGGACGCGCACCAGTTCGACGCCCTTGAACGGGTCGTTGACGCGGACGTCGTGGCCCCGCGCGGCGAGCGTGTCGCGGACGAACGCGGTCAGCGCCGGCGCGCAGCTCGTGCCCTCGCGGTCGCCGAGCACGATGTCGGGCCGCGGCCGGCCGGCGACGCCTTCGATCGCGTCGCTGCTGGTGCTCGCCATCGAATGGCAGTTGAGATGGATCGCGTAACCGAAGCGCGCGTGCGCGGCGTCGAGCAGCTCGGCGAGGCGCCGGTGGTACGGCGCGTGGCAGCGATCGATGCGCGCTCGCACCGCGGCGACAGCGAGCCGGCCGGCGTAGATCGGCCGTCCGCCGTCGAGCGTGCGCCAGACCACGGCCTTGCCGATCCGCGCCTTGCCGCTGTCGACGACCGCCGTCGGCCAGTGGCCGTCGAGCAGTTCGCCGTCGACGTCGTCGGCGTGGCGGTTGACGTCGACGTAGGTGCGCGGGAAGCTCGCCGCGAGCAGCGGCACGCCGCGCATGCACACCGGCGCGAACAACTCGTCGACCAGCGTGTCCTCGCCTTCGCGCAGCTCGGCGACGGTGCGCACCGATGCGAAGTCGGCGGGCATCGCCGTGCCGGAGTGCGGCGAGTCGAGGACCAGCGGCGCTTCGGGCAGGGTCGGCCCGCGGACGACGAGGACCGGTTCTTGCATCGGCGCAGTATCGCCGTACCAGCGTGCACGGCAACGGTGGCCGCGGCGCCTGCCGCGATGCGGGGCGACCCGGATCGGCGCCGCAGCCGCCGCCGCTAGCATCGCTCACCGCCGGCGCCACCGCCTGCGCGGTACCGTCACGAACCGTCAGGAGAGACGCAATGGATCACCCCACGCTCGCGCGCTGGATCGACGACGTCAAATGCGGTGGCCTGCCGCGCCGAGTCTTCATCCAGCGCCTCGTCGGCCTCGGCCTGACCGCACCGATGGCGTCGATGCTGCTGATGCACGCCGGTGTCGCCAACGCGCAGCCGGCGCCGGCGTACAAGCCGACCCGGCGCGGCGGCGGCGGTGCGCTGCGCGTGCTGTGGTGGCAAGGCGCGACGCTGCTGCAGCCGCACTTCGCCAATGGCACGAAGGACCAGGAAGGGTCGCGCATCTTCTACGAGCCGCTGGCCGTGTGGGACAACGACGCCAACCTGATCCCGGTGCTCGCCGCCGAGGTGCCGACGCGCGACAACGGCGGTCTGGCCGCCGACGGCCGCTCGGTGACGTGGAAGCTCAAGCGCGGCGTCACCTGGCACGACGGCACGCCGTTCACCGCCGACGACTGCGTCTTCACGTGGGAGTACGCGAAGGATCCGGCGACCGCCGCGGTCACCGTCGGCGCCTTCAAGGACGTCGTCGTCACGAAGGTCGACAGCCACACGGTCCGCGTCGCCTTCGCCAAGCCGACGCCGTTCTGGGCGACGACTTTCGTCGCCGCCGAGGGGATGATCATCCCGAAGCACCTGTTTGCGCCGTACATCGGCGCCAAGTCGCGCGACGCGCCGACCAACCTCAAGCCGGTCGGCACCGGGCCGTACAAGTTCGTCGACTTCAAGCCCGGCGACATGGTGCGCGGCGAGATCTACGCGGACTACCACATCGCGAACCGGCCCTACTTCGACACGATCGAGATGAAGGGCGGCGGCGACGCGGCCTCCGCCGCGCGCGCGGTGCTGCAGACCGGCGAGTACGACTACGCGTGGAACCTGCAGGTCGAAGACGAGGTGCTCAAGCGCATGGAAGCCGGCGGCAAGGGCCGCACGCAGATCGTGCCCAGCGGCGACATCGAATTCATCCAGCTCAACCCGACCGACCCGGTGACCGAGGTCGACGGCGAGCGCTCGCACGCGAAGACCAAGCACTTCGCGTTCTCCGACCCGCAGGTGCGCCAGGCGATGGCGCTGCTCGTCGACCGCAAGGCGATTCAGGACTTCGTCTACGGCCGCACCGGCTTCGCGACCTCGAACTTCCTCAACGCGCCGCAGCGCTACCGCAGCCCGAACACGTCGTTCGAGTTCAACATCGACAAGGCGCAACAAATCCTCGACGCCGCCGGGTGGAAGAAAGGCGGCGACGGCGTGCGCGAGAAGGACGGCCGCAAGATGCGCTTCGTCTTCCAGACGTCGGTGAACTCGCTGCGCCAGAAGGAGCAGGCGGTCGTCAAGCAGGCCTGCGGCAAGGCCGGCATCGACCTAGAGCTGAAGGCGGTGACCGCCAGCGTGTTCTTCTCGTCGGACGTCGCCAACCCCGACACCTACGGCAAGTTCTACGCCGACATGCAGATGTACACGACGACGATGACCCAGCCCGACCCCGAGCGCTTCATGGGGCAGTACTGCAGCTGGGAGGTCTCGGCCAAGGCCAACAAGTGGTCGGGCCGCAACATCAGCCGCTGGGTCAACGCCGACTACGACGCCGCGTTCCGCGCTGCCGAGCAGGAGCTCGACCCGGCCAAGCGCGCCGCGCTGTTCATCCGCATGAACGACCTGCTGGTCAAGGACGGCGTCGTGATCCCGCTCGTCAGCCGGCCGCGCGTTCGCGGCACGAACCTGAAGCTCGCGACGAAGCTGTCGGGCTGGGACCTCGATTTCGCGCAGCTCCAGGACTGGTACCGCGAAGCGTGAGCCACCGCTCCGCCACCGACCGCAGCGGTTTGGTTGACGGCGCGTAAGGCGGCGCAGCGGCGTCGCGCGCGGCATCGACGGTGGGTCCGTACGTCCTGCGCCGGCTGCTGATCGCGGTGCCCAGCTTGCTGGGCATCAGCGCGGTGCTGTTCGCGGTGCTCGCGCTGGCGCCCGGCGACCCGTTCGAGGAGCTGGCGACCAACCCGAACGTGCCGCCCGAGGTGCGGCTGATGCTGCGCGCGCGCTTCGGCCTCGACGACC
>CBDUBX010000183.1:0-5347 GCA_965365495.1 uncultured Burkholderiales bacterium | reverse complement strand
GCTCGACGCGCAGCACGTTGATGCGCTTGCCGATCGTCTCCTCCATCCACATCCGCCCGCCGCCGGCGCCGCAGCACATCGCCTTCTCGCGCGTCAGCGCGAACTCGGGCGGCGTGTCGCGCGACAACGCGGCGACGACGCGGCGCGGCGCGTCGTACTCGCCGTTGTGGCGGCCGAGGTAGCACGGGTCGTGGAACAGCACGCGGTCGAGTGTCGCCGAGACGCGCAGCCGGCCGGCGTCGATCAGCTCGGCGATGAACGCGCTGTGGTGGACGACTTCGTAGTGGCCGCCGAACGCCGGGTATTCGTTGCGCAGCGTGTTCAGCGCGTGCGGGTCGCAGACGACGATGCGCTTCGCGCCGACCGTGGCCAGCGTCTCGACGAGCGACGTCGCGAGCTGCTGGAACAGCATTTCGTTGCCGACGCGGCGCACGCACTCGCCGGTGGAGCCCTCGCCGGCGCCCAGGATCGCGTAACGCACGCCGGCAGCCTGAAGCACGCGGACGAACGCGCGCGCGATGCGCTGGCCGCGCGGGTCGTACGACAGCGCCGAGCCGACGTAGAACAGCACCTCGCAATCGGCGAGGTCGTCGGCGCCGGTCGCCACCGGCACGTCGAGCCCCTTGGCCCACGCGCCGCGTTCCGACGCCTGCAAGCCCCACGGGTTGCCTTGCGATTCGTAGGCCTCGAAGACCTTCTTCAGCTCGTGAGGGAACTCGCCCTCGATCATCACCTGGCGCTGGCGCAGACGGTAGAAGCGGTCGAGGTGCTCGAGCTCGATCGGGCACGCCGCTTCGCAATAGCCGCAGGTCGTGCACGCCCACAGCGTTTCGTCGGCGATCACGTTGCCGACGAGCGGCGGCAGCTCGCCGCCGCCGACGACCGCGGCGCGAGCGGCCAGCAGGTGGTGCTTGATCTCATCGTGGACCATCTTCTGCGACAGCGGCTTGCCGGTCAGCGCGGTCGGGCACGCGTCCTTGCAGCGGCCGCATTCGGTGCAGGTGAAGACGTCGAGCCCTTCCTTCCACGTCAGGTCGCGCGCGGTGTGCGCGCCGGCGACCATGTCGGCGTCGTCCTCGGCGTTCATCAGCCGGTCGACGTCAACCGCCGGCACGCGGTTGGCGGGCCGGCCGCGGCGGAAGTACAGCGTCGGCAGCGCGGTGACGATGTGGAAGTGCTCGCCCCACGGCAGCAGCACGAGGAAAGAGAACACGACGACCATCTGCGTCCAGTAGCTCGCGACGTAGCCGGCGCGCAGCACCGCCGGCGGCAGCGACGAGAACGCCGACGCCAGCGCGCTGCCGGCGAACGCCCAGTCGCGCTCGTGCGCGATGCCCGCGTCGCTGCCCGCGAGCAGCGCGAAACGAAAGCCGTCGAACGCGAAGTCGGTGACCATGATCGCGAGGATCAGACCGAGCACGACCGTCGCCTCGTGGTTGCGTTCGAGCCGCGCCGGCCGCACCACGAAGCGCCGCCACAGCGCGTACAGCACCGCGAGCGTCACGCCGATCTCGACCGGGTCCTTGAACGCCGCGAACGGCCCGCCGAACGCCGCCGGCCAGACGAAACCCTCGTCGAAGCCGATCACCAGCAGCTGCACCTTGCGCACGAGCAGCGACACGAAGCCGAGGAAGATCACCGCGTGCATCAGCCCCGGGCGCCACTCGCGCGCCACCATCCGCCGCTGCAGCACGCCGTCGACGAGCACCGAACGCAGCCGCGCCCACGGCGCGTCGAGGCGCGGCTCGGGCCGAAGCGCGGCCACGATCGACAGCTTGCGCCAGGCGAGAGCGGCGAACCCGGCGACGCCGAGCAACATCAGCAGCGTGATGCCGAGCGGGCTCATCGCTGGCGCGGCGCCGCGGCCGGGGGGTTGCGCATCGGCGCACTCTAGAGAAGCGGTTTGCGGCCGCGGCTGACGCACGTCAAGGGCGGCGGGAGGCTGCCGGGCCCGCACCGCGCGGCAGCGGTGGCGGCGAGCGAGGCGCCGCGAGCAATGGCGGCGCCTTGATCCCTGCCAAGGCGGACACGCCGGCGCACCCCTAGCATGGCGCGATGCACCCGGAAGTACCCGCTTGAACCCCTTCGACCGCCTGCTCGGCGCGGCGTTTCGCCACAACAGCCGCCGCCTGACGCGCTTTGCACGGCCGCAGCCAAGCCACCGCCTGCCCGACCCGCGGGCCGGCGCGACGACGATGCTGTATCTGCACGTGCCGTTCTGCGCGGCGCTGTGCCCGTTCTGCTCGTTCCACCGCGTGGCCTTCGACGACGCACGGGCGCGGCGCTATTTCGCGAGCCTGCGGCGCGAGATCGAGATGGCGCACGACCTCGGCTGGCGCTACTCGGAGGTCTACGTCGGCGGCGGCACGCCGACGGTGATCCCCGAGGAGCTCGCGCGGACGATCGAGTTCGTCCGGCGCCTGGGGACCGTGTCGGGCGTGTCGATCGAGACCAACCCCGCCGACCTGACGCCGGCGCTGATGTCGCGGATGAAGGACGCCGGCGTGACGCGCGTGTCGGTCGGCGTGCAGAGCCTGTCGGACACGCTGCTGCAGGAGATGGGTCGGCGGCACAAGTACGGCACCGCGGCGCAGGTCGTCGACAAGCTCGCCGCGGCGCGCGGCGTGTTCGGCACGCTGAACGCCGACATGATCTTCAACGTGCCGCACCAGACCGAGGCGATGCTCGAGCACGACATCGCGCTGCTGACGCGCGAGCTGGCGATCGAGCAGGTCACGTTCTACCCTTTGATGACCGCGCGCAGCACGCGGCGCAAGATGGACCGGGCGATGGGCGGCGTCGACTTCGCGCGCGAAGCGAGCCTGTACCGGTTGATCCTCGACACGCTGCCCGCCGACTACGTGCCGTCGTCGGCGTGGTGCTTCGGCCGGCGCACCGGCACGACCGACGAATACATCATCGCCAACGACGAGTACCTCGGCCTCGGCAGCGGCGCGATGAGCTACCTCGGCGGCACGCTGTACTCGAGCACGTTCTCGCTGGCCGAATACAGCCGGCGCATCGACGACGGCCGCTTCGGCATCGACCGCCTGCAGCCGCTGACCGCACGCGACCGGCTGCGCTACTACCTGCTGATGAAGCTGTTCGCGCTGCGCATGGACAAGGCCAAGGCCGAGCGCCAACACCCCGGGTTGTGGTGGAAGCTCGCTCCCGAGATCGCCGCGCTGCGCGCGATCGGCGCCGTGCGCGACGACGGCGACGCGCTCGTCCTCACACGCTACGGCATGCGCGTGTGGATCCTGATCATGCGCGAGTTCTACACCGCGGTATCGGAGTTCCGCGATCTGATGCGCGAGGCGTCGAGCGTCGAATCCGCCGTCGAGGCGGTGCCGATGTTCGGACCTCAGCGCGCCGGCTGAGTCGCAGCTCCGAACGCGCCGCCCACTTGGCGGCGGCGGCGTCAGTACCGCCCGTGCTGCTTGACGATGTAGTTCGTCAGCTCGCTGGCCTGCACCGACAGCCGCGTCTGGATGCGGTGCACGGTGCGGACGATCGCGCACATCACGCGGTACTGGATCCACGGGTCGACGTCGATCAGCCGCTCGAGCGCCTGGCGTTCGAGGATCAGCACCTGCGCCTGCGAGGCCGCGACCAGCGACGCGTAGCGCTCGGCGCCGTCGAGGAAACCGAGTTCGTGCGCGAAGTCGCCCGGGTTCAGCGTGACCAGCAGCGACTCTTCGGGCGCGCCGAACTGCTTGATCACCGCGAGCTTGCCGGCGACGACGACGCACAGCCGGTCGTCGCTCGAACCTTCCGGCGCGACGACCTGGCGTGCGGTGTAGTCCTCCAGGCGCATCGCCGCAGCGAGCACCGCGATCTGCGTCGGCGTCAGGTCGGCGGCGAGCGCGCTGTCGCGCACCGCGGCGAGCACGGCCGGGTCGGCTTCGGGGGTCGAAGCGGGCTCGGCTGCAGGGTCAGCCGGCGAACGAGGCGACGGTGACTCGAGGGTGGGCCGCGTGGCCGCGGGCGGCGGCGCCGGGTCGACCTGCGGCAGTGACGGCGGCGTCGGCGCGGCGGCATCGCGCGGGGTCGCCGCGGCATCGCCGGCCGGCCCGTTGCTTGCAGCCGGCGCCGCCGCGGGCGCGGTCGAAGCCGGCGCATCGGTGGGCCGCAGCGGCGACGCCGGCGCGGTCGATGCCAACGGCGTCATTGGTGCCATCGGTGCGATCGGTGCGATCGACGTCATCGGCGCGATCGGCGTGATCGGCGTGATCGGTGCCATCGGCTCCGTAACCTTCGTCGATCCGCTCGCCTCGCCCGCCGCCGCAGGCACGTCGGCCACGGGCGCATCGATGCTCGGCGCGTTGGCCGCCGCGACCGGTTGCGCCCAGATCGGCTGCAGCGTCTCCTCGGCACGCTTGACGAACGCGTCCATCATCGACCGCGCGACCATCTCGGCGGCGCGGCCGGCGATCTTGTCGAGCAGCCCCTCGGCGACTTCGTAGGCCAGGCGAAAGTCGATGCGGCAGCCCTGCGCGCCCAGCGGCGTCAGCAGCCAGTCGCCCTCGAACTTGCGAAACGGCCCTTGCACGAGGCGCACCTTGAGCCACTCGGGACGGTGCTTCGGGTTGCGCGTCTGCAGCGTGAACCGTACCTGCAGGTACTTGAACTCGATGCGCGCGGCGACCCAGTCGTCGCTGCGCTCGAGGATCGTCGCCGCGTTGCACCACGGCAGGAACGACGGGTAGTTCTCGGCCTGCTCGATGAGGTCGAACATCGGCTCGACCGGATACGGCAACAGCACCGAACGCCTGAGTTCCACCGATCCCTCCGCTGCCACGACCCGATCGGCAAAAGTCTAACGGCCGTCGCGCGCCGCGGACACGAGCGGCGAACCGTGATCCGCCGGGCCGCCTCGCCGCGGGGCGGCAACACCGAATTCCGGCCGGTCAGCGCACCACCGTGAGGCGAGTATCCGCACCACCACGGTGGTTACACCTTGACTTGGATCAGCGATGCCTGCACGCGCAGGCAGACACTGCTGCCGCGTGCATCCGCGTGTGCAGCTGCGCCCCGGAGCCGACCCTGCGCCGAGGAGCCACGAAAATGTCCACCGAAACCTTCTACGAAGTGATGCGCCGCCAGGGCATCACGCGCCGCAGCTATCTCAAGTTCTGCAGCCTGACCGCGGCGTCGCTCGGCCTGGCGCCGAGCTTCGCGCCGACGATCGCCCACGCGCTCGAGACCAAGCCGCGAACGCCGGTGCTGTGGCTGCACGGGCTCGAGTGCACGTGCTGCACCGAGTCGTTCATCCGCTCGGCGCACCCGCTCGCCAAGGACGTGATCCTGTCGATGGTCTCGCTCGACTATGACGACACGATCATGG
>CBDUBX010000182.1:0-5390 GCA_965365495.1 uncultured Burkholderiales bacterium | reverse complement strand
GAGCGCAAGGCCGCGATGTGCATCGGCTGCCACGGCATCGTCGGCTACCAGGCGAGCTTTCCGCAGGTCTACAAGGTGCCGAAGATCGCCGGCCAGACCGTCGAGTACATGACCGCGGCGCTGAACGACTATCGCAAGGGCGACCGCAAGCACCCGACGATGCGCGCGATCGCCGGCGCGCTGACCGACGCCGACATCGCCGACCTGGCCGCGTACTACCAGCAGCTCGGCGCGGCGCCGGCAGTGGCCGACGCGCCGAGCCGCGCGCCGACGGCCGAAGTCGCGGCGCTCGTCGCCAAGGGCGTGTGCGCGAGCTGCCACGGCGCGAACTTCAACCAGCCGCTCGCGCCGGGCTATCCGAAGATCGCCGGCCAGCACGCCGACTACCTGTACACCGCGCTGCGCGCCTACGCGACGCACGGCAACCCGCGCGTCGGCCGCAACAACGCGATCATGGTCGCGCAGGTCAAGCCGTTCACGCCGCGCGAGTTGAAGCTGCTGGCCGACTACATCGGCTCGCTCGACGGCCAGCTGCGCACCGTCCCCGACGCGCGCTTCAAGTAGCGCGGCCGCGCTTCGCGGCGCGCGCCGGCCCGCGCAGCCACCCCGACGCGAGTGCGGTGCCGAGCAGGATCACCGCGCAGGCCGCGAGCATCGCCGGCTGCGGCCGCTCGCCGAGCACGAGCCAGCCCCACAGCAGCGCGAACACCGGGATCAGATAGGTCACCGAAACCGCCGCCGCCGCGCCGGTGTGGGCTACGAGGCGGTAGTACAGCACGTAGGCCGCGCCGGTGCAGGCCACCGCGAGCAGCGCCGCGCTGGTCCACGCGGCGGCGCTCGGCGGCTGCTGCGGCCACGTCGCCGCGGCCGCCGGCAGCATCACCACCGCCGCGGCGAGCTGGCTGCCGCCGGCGACCGCCAGCGGCGGCACGCCGAGCAGCCAACGCCGCGTGAGGTTGGCGCCGATGCCATAGGCGAGGGTGGCCGCCAGGCACGCGGCGCTGGCGAGCACTGCGTTGTCGACCCGGGCCGCGCCGCTGCCGCCGTCGGGGTACGCGGCGAGCGCGATCGCGCCGGCGAAGCCGACGACGAGCCCGGCGGCGCGCCACGGCCCCAGCGGTTCGCGCAGCCACGCGACGGCGACCAGCGCGCCCCAGATCGGCACCGTGGCGTTGAACCCGGCGAGCACGCCGGCGGGCAGCGTCAGCGCCGCGGTCGCGTACAGCGCGAACGGCAGCGCCGAGTTGACGACGCCGACGACCGCGATCGTGCGCCAATGACGGCGCAGCACGCCGCCATCGCCGCGCCACAGCACGATCGGCACGAGCAGCAACGCCGCGCCGCCGACGCGCACGAAGACCAGCGCCAGCGGCCCGAACTCCGGCGCGCCGACGCGCATGAACATGAACGACGCGCCCCACAGCGCGCCGAGCAGCAGCAGCTCGGCGGCGTTGCGCGACGTCATGCGGCGACCTGACCGCGGGCGCCGCGGACGGGATCGCCAGCATCGTCGGCGAGGTCGCGGTCGCGGTCGCGGTCGCCGTCGCGTTCGTCGGCGACGGCGACGGCGTTGTTGCGGCCGCGGTCGCGTTCGTCGACGAGGGCGTTGCTGCGATCGCGCGTCCCGTTGACGGCTGGGTCGAGTCCGCGAGCCCGGTCGTCGCCCACGCGCGCCGACGCGCCGCCTCGATCGGCCGATGCTTCGCCGCCGCGCGCCACTTGGCGAGCGCCTGCGGCGCCGCCGTCGTCCACCGCGTCGCCGGCATCCACCGCGCCCAAGCTGCCCGGCGCGCCGCTGCCATGCGACGCGCCGTCTGCGTATGCGAGAGCGCCTTCTAGCCGCAGCAGCCGTTGCTTGCGCGCGAGACCCGCGGCGTAGCCGGTCAGCGACCCGTCGCTGCCGATCACGCGGTGGCACGGCACGACGATCGCCACCGGGTTGCGGCCGATCGCCGCGGCGACGGCGCGTACCGCGCTCGGGCGGCCGATGCGCCGCGCGACCGCGGCATAGGTGTCGACGGCACCGGCGTCGATGGCCAGCAGCGCCTGCCACACCTGCTGCTGAAACGGCGTCCCGGCGGCGTCCAGCGCGACGTCGAAGCGCCGCCGTCGGCCGGCGAAGTACGCGGCGAACTCGCGCGCTGCCTGCGCGAGGTGCGGCTGCGCAGCGTCGATCGGCGCGTCGATCGCGCCCGGGTGGTGCGCCTGCGCGTCGAACAGCGCCGCGGCCAGACCGCGCGGCGTCGCCGCCAGCGTCAGCGGGCCGAGCGGCGTGTCGATGCGGCACTGCGCCTGCAGTCGGGTCGGCGGAATCGTCACGTCGTCGCTCCTTCGGGTTGCGTGAGCCGCACCGCGGCGTAACCGCGCCACGGCCGCAGCGCGTCGAGCGTGCGCCGCGCCGCGGCGGCGTCGGTCACGCCGAGCCGGCGCGCCGCGTCCGCGCGGCCCAGCGGCCACGCATCGGGCCAGCCCAGGACGCGCAGCGCAATGCGCTGCACCGTGGCTTCGCCGATGCCGGGCAGCGCGCGCAGCGCGGCGAGCGTGGCCGCCAGCGGCGCGCCGCGGTCGAGCGCCACGCGGCCGTCGACGACGGCCGCGGCGAGCGCTTGCAGCGCACCGGCCTTCGCCGGCGTCAGTTCGACGTCGCCGAGCGCTGCCGGGTCGGCGGCGGCGATCGTCGCCGCGTCGGGGAACAGCCGGTTCAGCGCCGGCCAAGGCGTGGCGATCGGCTCGCCGAAGCGCTGCACCAGTTGCGCGGCGACGCGCCGCGCCGCGGCCGCGCCGACCGCGCCATCGACGACGGCGCGCGCCGCGCCTTCAAAGCCGTCGAAGCTGCCCGGCACGCGCGTGCCCGGCGCGGTCGCCAGCGGCAACGCCGCCAGCGCGGCGTCGATCCGCGACGGCTCGGCGTCGATGTCGAACGCCGCACGAACGCGCTGCAGCAGCGCGCCGAGCGCCGGCGCCAGGCGTTCGCAGCATTGCAGCTCGATCTCGCCGCGCGCGGCAACGAAGCGCGCGTCGATCCAGCCGGCGACGACGCCGCCGCGGTGCGGCAGCGCGAGCGTGCGCCGCAGCGTCGACGCCGCGACGAACTCGACGCCGTCGATCGCGTCGCGCGCGAAGTGGCCGAGCAGCGAGTCGGCATCGAGCGGCGGCCGCCACGCCAGCCGCAATGCGCGGCGCGCGCCCGCTGTCGATCCGGCGCGGCGCAGCTGTGTCGGGTTGAGCCGGTAGCGGTCGGCGAACGCGGCGTTGAAGCGGCGCAGGCTGCCGTAGCCGCTGGCCAGCGCGACCTGCGTCACCGGCTGCGCGGTGTCGGTCAGCAGCTGCTTGGCGAGCAGCAGCCGCTGCGTCGTCAGGTAGTCGAGCGGCGCGACGCCGTGCGCGGCGTGGAACACGCGCCGCAGGTGGCGCGTGCTGACGCCGAGGTGGCGCGCGAGCAGCGGCAGCGGCGCCGCGTCGCCGCGCTGCACCGCGGCGTCGAGCCAGCGGGCGGCGGCGTCGCCCAAGGTCTGCGGCGCGTCCATCGACGACAGCCCGGGGGCGATCTCGGGCCGGCACTTCAGGCACGGGCGGAACGCCGCGGCCTCGGCCTGCGCGCGGCTCGTGAAGAAGCGGCAGTTCTCGCGCCGCGGCGTGCGCACACGGCACACCGGGCGGCAGTAGATGCCGGTCGACGTCACGCCGACGAACAGCCGGCCGTCGAAGCGCGCGTCGCGTGTCGCGAGCGCGCGCCAGGCGGCGTCGTCGGGAAGCTGCATGCGGCGGATCGTAGTCGCCGGGTGGGCGGCGACTCGCCGCTTTCGGACCTGTCGTCGGCGACGTCGACCCGCCGCACGCGGCCGGCGAGGCGCCGTTTGGCAACGTTGGGGTGCAGCGCAGCGGCGGCCGCCGCCGTGCGCGTCGTGCCGTAAGCGCGTCGGCTACAACGTCAGCAACCAGGCCAGCACGTCGGCGCGCTCGCCGGCGGTGCAGACGCGGCCGAGGACGTCGCGGCAGTTGGCGTCGAACCAGCCGTCGACGCGCGCGCGGTCGGTGAAGCGCTTCGGGTTGGCCGACGGCGCGAGCGGCGCGATCTCCTTTTCGGTGGCGTCGTTGCGCCCCGGCCGGGTCGGCTGCTCGCCGTGGCAGCTGGCGCAGCTCCAGCCCATCTCGTTGGCCTGCTGGGTCGTGAACAGCCGCTGGCCGCGCTCGGCCGACGCCGCGGTGCCGGCGGCGGCGGAGTAGGCCGTGAGCAGCGCCTGCGGCGTCGTCGTTGCCGACGGCGGCACGGTCTTCGGCGGCGCGGCGCGCGCCGCCGGACCGACCGCCGTGGCGAGTGCCGCCAGCGCCAGCACGGTCAGGGCCAAGGGTCGTCGCAAAGCCATCTTCTCCTCCTTTAAAGCGGCGGTCGTCCGTTCGCAGGCGGCGCCGGCCGGTCGATGCGTACCGTCGACGACGACGGCGCGCAGCATCGCCGCGCGCGTCGATTCTGATCCCGTGGCCGGCGGCGGCACCCCCGCGCGCTCCTAGAATCGCCGCCCCCGGAACAACGAGTCCGCGATGCGCGTCGATCCCTCGGTTTTCAAGGCCTACGACATCCGCGGCGTCGTCGGCACGACGATCGACGCGGCGTTCGCCGAGCAGCTCGGCCGCGCGTTCGGCAGCGCCGCGGTTGCCGCCGGCCAGAAATCAGTCGCCGTCGGCCGCGACGGCCGCGTCTCCGGGCCAGCGCTCGCCGCGGCGTTGACCGAGGGCTTGCTGCAGTCCGGCGTCGACGTCGTCGACCTCGGTGCGGTGACGACGCCGATGCTGTACTACGTCGCCGCGACGCGCGCCGGCGACGGCTGCGCCAGCGGCATCCAGGTCACCGGCAGCCACAACCCGAAGGACCACAACGGCTTCAAGATGGTGCTCGCCGGGCGCGCCATTTACGGCGCCGAGATCCAGGCGCTGCGCGAGCGCATCGAGCGCGGCGACTTCGCGGTCGCCGCCGGCCGCGGCCGGCGCAGCGCGCTCGACGTCGCCGCCGAGTACACCGCGCGCATCGTCGGCGACTGCCGCCTTGCGCGGCCGCTGAAGGTCGCGGTCGATTCGGGCAACGGCATCTGCGGGGCGACGTCGCCGTCGATCCTGCGTGCCCTCGGCTGCGACGTCGTCGAGCTGTACAGCGCGGTCGACGGCGACTTCCCGCACCACCACCCCGACCCGAGCCGGCCCGAGAACCTCGCCGACCTGATCGCCGCGGTGCGCGACCACGGCGCCGACCTCGGGCTCGCATTCGACGGCGACGGCGACCGGCTCGGCGTCGTCACCGCCGGCGGCCACATCATCTGGCCCGACCGCCAGATCATCCTGTTCGCGCGCGACATCCTCGCGCAGCGGCGCGGCGCGCAGATCGTCTACGACGT
>CBDUBX010000181.1:0-5412 GCA_965365495.1 uncultured Burkholderiales bacterium | reverse complement strand
GCCGCCGACGCCGACGCCGATGCCGGCACCGCTGGCGGTGTGGCGCCTCGTGCGCGCCGTCGGCGTCGGGCTGCACGGTCTGGCGACGGTGGGGTGGCGCTTTCCGCGGCTCGATGCGCCGGCGCGCCACGCGTGCATCGCCGCGTGGTCGCGCGCGATGTTGCGCGCGCTCGGGCTGCGGCTGGTCGTGCACGGAATGCTGCCGTCGTCAGGCGCGGCGCTCATCGTCGCCAACCACGTGTCGTGGCTCGACGTGATGGCGATCCACGCGGTCTGCCCGCGCGCGCGATTCGTGTCGAAAGCCGACGTCCGCGGCTGGCCGGTGCTGCGGCGCCTCGTCGACGCCGCCGGCACGATCTACCTCGAGCGCGAACGCCGGCGCGACGCGCGGCGCGTGCTGCACGAGATCGCCTCGGCGCTCGAAGGCGGCGACACGGTCGCGGTGTTCCCCGAAGGCACGACCGGCCGCGGCCCCGAGCCGCTGCCGTTCCACGCCAACTTGCTGCAGGCAGCGGTCGCCGCCGCGGCGCCGGTCGTCCCGGTGGCGCTGCGCTACGCCGACGCCGCGGCGCGGTTTTCCCGCGCTGCCAAGTTCGTCGGCGACGTGTCGCTGGCGCAGAGCCTGTGGCGGCTGGCGCGCGGCCGCGGGCTCGTCGTCCACGTGACGGTGCTGCCGGCGGTGGCGACGGCGGGCGCCGAGCGCCGCGAACTCGCGGCGCTGCTGCGCCGGCAGATCGGCGACGCGCTGTGACGCGACCGGCCTCGCTCGCGGGGCAAGCGGGTCAAGCCTTGCCTTGCGCCGCCACGGCCGCGGCCGCCTTCGCCGCCGCTTCGGCGTCGCCGAGGTAGTAGCTGCGGATCGGCCGCAGCGCGGCGTCGAGCTCGTAGACGAGCGGGATGCCGTTCGGGATGTTGAGCCCGACGATGTCTTCGTCGGAGATGCCGTCGAGGTACTTGACGAGCGCGCGCATGCTGTTGCCGTGGGCGGCGACGACGAGCCGCTTGCCGGCTTGCAGATCGGGCGCGATGCGCTCGTTCCAGCACGGCAGCACGCGCGCAACGGTGTCCTTCAGGCACTCGGTCAGCGGCACCTGCTGCGGCGCGAGGTCGGCATAGCGCCGGTCGTCGGCTTCGCCGCGCGGATCGCCGGGTTCGAGCGGCGGCGGCGGCGTGTCGTAGCTGCGGCGCCAGACGAGCACCTGTTCATCGCCGAACTTCTGCGCCGTCTCGGCCTTGTTCAGCCCCTGCAACGCGCCGTAGTGGCGTTCGTTCAGCCGCCAGTCGTGGCGCACCGGCAGCCACGTGCGGTCGAGCTCGTCGAGCGCGTGCCACAGCGTCCACACCGCGCGCTTGAGCACCGACGTATAGGCGACGTCGAAGTCGTAGCCGGCCTCGCGCAGCAGCCGGCCGGCCTGCCGCGCCTGCGCGACGCCGGTGTCGGTCAGCGGCACGTCGGTCCAGCCGGTGAAGCGGTTCTCGAGGTTCCACGTCGACTCGCCGTGGCGGATCAGAACGAGCTTGTGCATCGGCAAATTCTATAATTCGCGGTTTTTCGCGAACGGTTGCGCTGCTGCCTTGCTCGAATTTCTCGTTGCCAACTGGATGCTCGTCGCGCTCGCGCTCGCGTCAGGCACGATGCTCGCGTGGCCGCTCGTCCAGCAACGGCGCGGCGGCGGCGGCGCGATCGGCACCGCCGAGGCGGTGCGGCTGATCAACCGCGAAAAGGGCGTGCTGATCGACATCGGCGAGCCGGCCGAGTACGCCGCCGGCCACGCCGTCGGCGCGCGCAACGTGCCGCTGGCGCAGCTGCCGACCAAGGACGCGGCGGCGGCGGTGAAGGGCCTGCCGACGAACAAGGCGCTGCCGGTGCTGGTGCTGTGCGCCACCGGCGCGCGCTCGGGGCGGGCGGCGGCGCAGTTGCGCGCCGCGGGCTACGAGCGGGCGGCGGCGGTCGCCGGCGGCAACGCCGCCTGGCGCGAGGCGCAGCTGCCGATGGAGCGATCGGCGACGTAGTGGTGGCGGACGGCCCGGCGACGCGCCGGCGCTACGCTTCCCCGCCGCCGCGGATCGACTCGCGGCCGTGGTTCGCGCGGCGGCCGACGACGGTGTCGAGCTTGCGCGCAAGCTTGTCGGCGGCGCCGCGGAAGGCGTCGCGCACCGTCGACGCGTCGTGGCTGACGGCCACCGGGTTCATGCCGGCCAGCCGCGCTTCCAGTTTGCAGCGCTTGTCGGTGGCGCCGACGCGCGTCGCGCTGGCGTCGCTGAGGTGGATCTCCACCCGCGTCAGGTCGTCGCGAAAGCGCGCCAGCTTGTCCTTCAACTCGCCTTCGGCCCAGGCGGCCAGCGAGTCGTCGCCCTGGACGTTGTCGTCGGTGTTCAGTTGAACCTGCATCGCAAGATCTCCTGTCGTGTGCGCGTCCGGGGCAGGCCGCGCGCCTGCGTCGACGCCGGGGTCACAGCCGCACGTCCTCGATCGTGCGCTGCAGCCGGCTGCGCTCGGCGGCGAAGGCCATCAGGTGGCTCTCCACCGATTCGTCGATCGACGCGCTGAGCAGCCGCGGATCCTCGTGCGCGACCGCCTGCACCCAGTCGCGCACCATCGGGTGGTCGCCGCCGCCGTGGGCGTCGGTCTTCATCGACCAGCTCGTTCGCCGGCCGTTGCGGAAGGTCGTCAGCGTGAAGCTTTCCATGTCGCCGGCGATGTCGCCGAGCGAGCCCATGATGCGCGTTCGCCGGCCCTCGTACGACACGAAGGCCTCCATCGAGAACGCCGCGGTCACGCCGTTGTCGAACAGGATGTTGACCGTCAGGTGGTCGGGCTGGTCGTTGTCCATGCGGTAGACGCAGCGCCCGTAGTCGGTGGTCTTCAGCGCCTGCAGGATCAGCTCGTCCCAGCGTCCGCGGTCTTCGGGCAGGTCGAAGACGTACAGCCGCTTGTGGTCGCGGCGATAGATCTTCAATGCCGAGTACGGGCACTCGTGCTCGACCGCGCAGCCGTCGGTGCAGCGCTCGGTGCTGCCCGCCGGCGCGTTGCCGTTGTGGAACCACTTCAGGTTGCCGAAGCAGTGGACGTTGTTGGCGCGCGCGCCGGCCAGCCAGCGGATGATGTCGGTGTCGTGGCACGACTTGGCCAGGATGATCGGCGTGCTCTTCGCGCTGTTGCGCCAGTGGCCGCGCACGTACGAGTGGCTCATGTGCACGTGCTCGATCGGCTCGAGGTGCTGCAGGCTGACGAGCTGGCCGATCAGACCCTGGTCGAGCAGCTCCTTGATCTCGCGGAAGTAGGCGGTGTAGCGCAGCACGTGGCACACGCCGACGAGGCGGCCGCTGGCGCGCGCATGGTCGAGGATCGCGCGGCATTCGGCCTCGGTCGGCGCGATCGGCTTTTCCAGCAGCACGTGCCAGCCGCGGTCGAGCGCGGCGACGCACGGCGCGGTGTGCAGCGCGTCGGGCGTGGCGATGATCACCGCGTCAGCGCAGCGCTCGGCGGCGAACACGCCGCGCCAGTCGTCCCAGCAGCGCGCGGCGGCAATTCCGTGGCGCCGCGCCAGCCGTTCGCGCCGCGCCGGGTTGGGCTCGGCGACGCCGACGACGCGCATCTCCTTCGGGTACCTGGCCGCGAAGTCGGCGTAGATCGAGCCGCGGTGGCCGGCGCCGACGATCACCACCTCCACCGGCCGCGCCAGCGGGCGGTGCAGCGGGTTGAAGTACAGGTCCTCCTTCAGCCCCAGCGTGCGCGCGGTCTCGCCCCAGCCGTGGACGATGCCGCCGCGCAGCCCGGTCAATGCCCGCGTCAGCGGGCGCAGCGACATGAACTGGCGCAGCGACATCGCGCGCGGGCAACGCGGCGCGTCAGGCCGCTGCCGCCGGCACCTGCGCCAGCAGCTCGGCGAACGACGCGACGACGGTCAGCCCCGGCACCTCGTCGGCCAGCCGCGGCGACTTCGGCCGCAGCGCGAACGCGCGGTCGGCGGCGCGCAGCAGGCCGATGTCGTTGACGTTGTCGCCCACCGCCCAAACCGCCTCGAGCGGCGGCGCGGCGGCGTCGGCGCGCGCGCGGGCGACGACGTGGCGCTTGCAGACCGGCGGCCCGTCGTCGGCCGGCATCGGCTCGAACGCCGGGTTGACGCGGACCGATCCGGTGCAGACGTCGTTGTCGAAGCTCAGCAGGTGGGCCAGCGCGAAGTCGGCGAACAGCCGCTTGCGCACGACGTCGGCGGCGACGAACCAGCTGTCGCTGACGACACCGACCATGAACCCGGCGCGGCGCATGCGGTTGACGAACTCCACCGCCTGCGGCCGCAGCGCGAGGTTGCGCGCCACGCGCTCGAATTCCTGGCGGTGGACGAAGCGGAACAGCGCCGCGATGCGCTCGCTGCGCGTCGCCGCGTCGGCGGCGCCGCCGGCGGCAGCGGCGACGTCGGGCTGGTCGAGCAGCGCCATCAGGTCGGCCTCGCGGCCGGTGGCGCGGGCGATCTCGACCGCGAAGCGCTCCTCGGTGACGGTGCCGTCCATGTCCAGCAGGAGGAGCCGCGTCCGCCCGCGACGGCGCGACAGCACGACGTCGAGGTCGGCCGCGGCGAGGCGCTGCGACTCGTACATCGCCACCACCTGCTCGACGTGCAGCCGGCCGCAGGCCTTGGCGCGCGAATAGATCACCCGCGACACCTCGTTGGCCATCACCGTCAGGTCGACCAGCGGCTGACTGTCGTGCTCGAGCGAGCCGATGTCGACCTCGGCCAGCGCCGCCCCGGCGCGGTGGGCGTCGAGCAGCAGGCCGATGTCAACGCCGTAGCCGTCCTCGAACGCCAGCGTCTGCAGCAGCCCGCGGCGCGCGGCGACGAGCCCGCCCAGCGGCTGCCCGAAGTGCGCGATCTCCGGAAAGAACACCTTCAGCATCGGCTTGGCGGTGAGCTCGGTGACGCGGCCGCCGCCGCGGCCGAAGCGCGCCTTGACGAAATCGGCCTCGCCCGACAGCAGCGGCGCGCACAGGTCGCCAACGACCCCGGGGCGCAGCCCGGCGAGGTCGCCGTCGAGGTAGACGACGAGCTCGCTGCGCGCGGCGAGCACGCCGTCGCGCATCGACGCGCCCTTGCCGAGCATGCTGCTCGTGATCACGCGCGCGCCGGCGGCGCGCGCCAGCTCGGCGGTGGCGTCGACCGAGCTGTCGTCGACGACGACGACCTCGGCCGTGGCCGGGTCGGCAAGCGCGTAGGCGACGACGTCGGCGATGCGCCGCGCCTCGTTCAGCGCCGGCACGACGACGGTGGCGACACGGGTCGCCGGCAGCGACGCCGCGCTGCGGTCGCGCCGCGCACGGGCGACCGGCGCGTGCCACGGCGCTTCTTCGAGCCAGCGATCGCGCAGACGCTGCGTCCACGCGCGCCAGCGCTCGCCGATCCAGCGGCTGGG